>CAZPCE010000049.1:0-10127 GCA_964584915.1 uncultured Arenimonas sp.
TCGATGGATTTCGATCCAACCGAAAGCGCAGTGCCATTCCGGATCTTGAAGCAACACGGACATGAATTCGTTTTTGCCACGCCGGATGCAAAACCGGCCCAGGCGGATCAACGGATGATTGATGGAAACGGTCTCGGTATTCTGAGGCCGTTTTTTATTGCCGATAAAAACGGTCGTTCGGCCTATGCCGGAATGCAGAAGTCACCGGAATTTTTATCGCCGATTGCCTACGCCGACATCGATCTAAAATCGTTTGACGCCATTTTGCTTCCCGGTGGCCATGCACAGGGCATGAAGCCCTATCTGGAATCAAAACGATTGCAGGGATTGGTTGCGGAACATTTTTCCGCGGGAAAGCCCCTTGCAGCCATATGCCACGGAGTCGTACTTGCTGCACGCAGTCTTCGAGAAGATGGAAAATCCATCTTGCACGGATTCAAATCCACCGCCCTGCTGCAGAAACAGGAAATGCTGGCGTGGCAGATAACGCGGGCATGGCTGGGAAATTATTACCGCACCTATGACCAGAGCGTGCAGGCTGAAGTGACTGCTGCTCTGGCCATGCCGAAGGATTTTCTTGAAGGGCCGATGCCCCTGACGCGCGACAGCGAGAAAAATCTCAAGCCAGGTTTCGTTGTCCGCGACCGACATTATCTATCGGCCCGATGGCCAGGCGATGCGCATTCTTTGGCGCATGAATTACACGCGATACTGTAGGGTGGGAAATGCCCACCCTGCTTCACGACTTCACAAACTGATAACTCGTCCTGCCCATTCCCGGTTTAGAATCGACCCATTCTTTTCTCACTCAGGAAACCCCCATGAGCAATCAACACCGCGCCCTGCACCTCGCTGCCCGCCCACAGGACGAACCGAAAGACAGCGACTTCGAACTTCGTACACAAGACCATGCCGCATTAAGCGATGGCCAGGTCCGGATTGATGTCCGCTATATTTCGATTGATCCCGCCATGCGCATCTGGATGACCGAACAAAAATCCTACTGGCCTCCGGTGGAAATGGGGGCAGTGATGCGGGCATCGGCGATTGGCGTCGTGTCAGAATCAAAGAATGAAAAGTTTGCCGTTGGTGCCTGGGTAACCGGCATGATGGGCGTGCAAAACAGCCTGGTCAGTGACGGCAAGGGCATGCGGGTATTTGACGCTGCGCAATTGCCTGACCCGGCCTGGGCACTGAGCGTATTTGGCGGAACCGGATTGACGGCATGGTTTGGCTTGACCGAAATCGGCAAACCGCAAGCCGGTGAAACCGTGGTGGTGTCCGCCGCCGCCGGCGCAGTCGGTTCAACGGTGGTGCAAATCGCGAAAAATCTTGGCTGCCGCGTGATCGGCATTGCCGGCGGCCCTGAAAAATGTGCATTCGTGAAAAACGAACTCGGCGCCGACGAAGTCATCGATTATAAAAACGACAATATTTCCGATGCGTTGAAAGCGCATTGCCCGGACGGCATCGACGTGTATTTTGACAACGTCGGCGGCGAAACACTGGATGCGGTATTGAAGCGACTGAAACTCAAGGCTCGCATCGTGCTTTGCGGCGGTATTTCGCAATACAACGCCGGCAAGGATGCACGTGGCCCGGTGAATTATCTTTCGCTGATTTCGGCTCGCGGCAAAATGGAAGGTTTCGTGATCATCGATTATCTCGATCGTGCCCAGGAAGGCATCGCGGCGTGGGGCGCAATGACCGCCAAAGGGAAAATGAAAAGCAAGCTGGATATCGTCGAAGGACTGGAAAATTTTCCGGAAGCCTTGCGTCGCGTACTGACCGGCAAGAATTACGGCAAGCAGCTGGTGAAAATCTGAGTAGGTCGGGCCCTGGCCCGAAGCTTTTTGCCAAATACATAGAACCAAAAAAAAGCCGGAATAAATTCGGCTTTTTCGTATCGCAAATATCAGGCAAGTCGGGCCGTGGCCCGACCCATGAATTACATGCTCAACCATGCGGTTGTCATTGTCTTGAACAGCAGTTCCTTGTGTGGACGAAGCAACTCGACATTCGCACGCTCGGCTTCGGTTTGCGGCCCTTGCATTGCATCGCCCATCGCGTCGCCGCCGGGAATGCTTTCCTTCATCGCTTCGGCGGCAGCTTCTTTCGCTTTGGCGACCGCGTCATTCACCGCAGCTTCGGCCGCGGCATTTCCATCGGTGCCCGCGCTTTCAGTCGTAGCGGCATCGGGAGCCGTCGTTGCCTCCGGCGCTGGAACATCGACCGCAATATAGGGCAGCGCTGCACTTACCTGGTCACGAATCCAGCGATATTCCGACATCGACATGTTTTGCACATTCAATGCTTCGACCTGTGCCTGCTTGGCTTTCGCCATCAAGCCGGTCATGTCGGCAAAGGCTCCCATCACGTCTTTGGCGCTTGGGTCCGGCTGGCCTTCCAGATCATTCATCTTCTTGTATTTCTCTTCGAGCGACGCGAAGTCCGGGCCCATTTTGTCGAAGATGGTTTGCTGAATCGTGATGAAGGCATTGACCTGTGCCGCGGACAGTTTTCCGTCCACCGGAGTGGTGAATGCGGATTGGTTTTTTACCGCCTGCTCCGCTTCGCCGATTTTTTTGAGGTCATCGACCTGCCCCATCAAATCGCCGCCGGCAGCCGACAATGGGCGCCAGACAAACCAGTACGCTGCGGCACCGCCAAGTAGAACCAGAATAAAACCGGTTACCAAACATCCAATCAGCCACTTTTTCATGATGAATCTCCAGGGAACAGGCCGCCACTATACGAAAAAAATCGTGAATCGGCACGGGAGCCGCTAAAATGGCCCCGATGAAATCGATGATCACTGCTCATGACTGACAACCCACACTTCGATGCCGTGATCATCGGTGGCGGCGCCGCCGGCTTGATGTGCGCCATCGTGGCCGGCCAGCGCGGAAAGAGAGTGCTGCTGATCGAACATGCGAATCGCTGCGGCAAAAAAATACTGATGTCCGGCGGCGGTCGCTGCAATTTCACCAATACCGGGACAACACCGGCAAACTATCTTTCCAATAACCCGCATTTTTGCAAATCGGCGTTGGCGCGTTACACGCCGCAGCATTTCATCGACATGGTGGAACGCCACGGCATTGCCTACCACGAAAAGGAACTCGGACAATTATTCTGCGACGACTCCTCCAAGCAGATCGTCAAAATGCTGCTCGATGAATGCGAATGGGCCGGTGTTCGAATCAATATTTCCTGCTCGGTGGATCGCATCGAGAAAAAAGCCGATTCATTCCTGATCAGAACATCGCAAGGCAACGTGGAAACGGAAAAATGCATCATCGCCAGCGGTGGCTTGTCGATTCCGAGCATGGGCGCCAGCGGCTTTGGTTATGAAATCGCCAGACAGTTTGGGCACAAGATATTGCCGACCCGTGCCGGCCTGGTGCCTTTGACACTGACCGGCAAGCCACAAGAACAACTGGCCGATCTGAGCGGATTGTCGGTACCGGTCGAGGTGGTTTGCGGCAAAACGAAATTCAAGAATGCGATGCTGGTAACCCATCGCGGACTCAGTGGCCCGGCCATCCTGCAAATTTCATCGTACTGGCAACCTGGCCAGTCCCTGCACGCCAATTTGTTGCCGGATATTGATGCGCATGATTTTTTGCAGAGCCAACTGGCGAAACACCCGGCCGCCGAATTGAAAAATTGCCTGGCCGACGTATTGCCGAAACGTCTGGCGCAAAGACTCTGCGAAATAGAGTTCGAGAACAAACCGATGAAGCAATACAACCCAAAGCAATTGAAAGCGATTGCCGATGTATTGAACCATTGGCCCATCGTGGCCAGCGGCACCGAAGGCTATCGTACGGCAGAGGTGACGATCGGCGGTGTCGACACTCGCGAATTATCATCGAGCACGATGGAATCCAGTCTTGTTGCCGGCTTGTATTTTATCGGCGAAGTCATGGATGTCACCGGCCATCTCGGCGGCTACAACTTCCAATGGGCCTGGGCTTGCGGGCACGCCTGCGGAAACGCCATCTGACTATTCCGTGACAATTTGTTAACCGCTGCAATGCTATTTTCTGCCTAATTCTTTATCTGGAAACCTTATGCCTTCCTACCGCGCGCCCTTACGTGACATGCGTTTTGTAATGTTTGAGTTGTTGGATGCTCAAACCGTACTAAATCAGATGCCAGCGTATGTTGATCTCGATACCGATACGATCAATGCCGTACTGGAAGAAGGCGCAAAATTTGCCGAGAACATTGCATTTCCGCTGAATCAATCCGGCGATCTTGAAGGCTGCGCCTTTCACGGCAACGGCGTTGTCACGACGCCAAAAGGTTTCAAGGAAGCGTATCGGCAGTTCTCCGAAGCCGGCTGGCCTGCATTGAGTTGCGATGTCAATTACGGCGGCCAAGGCTTGCCGCGACTGCTCAACAATCGTCTGTACGAAATGATGAACTCGGCGAACCAGGCCTGGCTGATGTATTCCGGCTTGTCGCACAGCGCCTATGAATGCCTGATGGCGCATGGCAGCCAGCAACAAAAAGATTTGTATTTGCCGAAGATCGTTTCCGGCCAATGGAGCGGCACCATGTGCCTGACCGAACCGCACTGCGGGACCGATCTGGGCCTTTTGAAAACGAAAGCCGAACCTGCCGCCGATGGCAGCTTTACGATTACCGGCACGAAAATATTCATTACGTCGGGCGAACACGATGTTGCCGAAAATATTCTGCACCTGGTGCTCGCCCGCCTGCCCGATGCACCTGCCGGCAGCAAAGGCATTTCACTTTTCCTGGTCCCGAAATTCATTCCGGATGCGAACGGCAGCATCGGCGAACGCAACGGCATCTTTGCCGGATCGATCGAACACAAGATGGGCATCCACGGCAACGCGACCTGCGTGATGAATTTGGATGCGGCACGTGGCTGGCTGATTGGCGAACCGCACAAGGGTCTGGCGGCAATGTTCGTGATGATGAACTCTGCGCGACTTGGCGTCGGCATGCAGAGTTTGGGCCTCGCCGAAACCGCACATCAAAACGCTACCGCCTATGCCAAGGATCGCCTGCAAGGCCGCTCGATGACTGGCGTAAAAAATCCGGATAAAGCCGCCGACCCGATTCTCGTGCATCCCGATGTACGTAGAATGCTGTTGACTTCCCGTGCCTACACCGAAGCGGGCCGCGCATTGACGACCTGGATTGCGTTGTTGATCGACCAGGAGGAATCCGGCGTTGATGCCGAGATCAAGAAACATTCGGAAGACATCGTCAGCCTGCTGACGCCGGTAGTGAAGGCATTCATTACCGACAATGCGTTTGAAACCACGAATCTGTGCCTGCAGGTATTTGGCGGCCACGGCTACATCAGAGAATGGGGCATGGAGCAATATGTCCGCGATGCCCGCATCAACATGATTTACGAAGGCACCAACGGCATACAGGCGCTGGACTTGCTCGGTCGCAAGGTACTCGCCGACCATGGCGAAAAACTGTCGGTCTTCATGAAAATCATCGCCGAGTTCATCGATGGCCAGAAATCGAACGCGGCCATGCGAGAGTTTATCGAGCCCCTCGGCGCCTGCGTCGAATCCGTGCAGACCGTGACCAGGGAAATCGCGATCAATGCCAACGGCCATCCCGATGAGATCGGCGCGGCGGCAGTACCGTACCTGCGTCTGGTCGGCCACCTGAGCTATGCCTGGATGTGGGCACGCATGGCGGCGATTGCCATCGACGCGATCGAAAAGAAAAACGCCGACCATGACTTCTATCATGCGAAATTGGTGACGGCGAGGTTTTACTATACCAAGCTGTTACCCGAAAGCCTTTCACTGGTCGCCGTAATCAAGAGTGGTGCCGCGCCCATCATGGAAATGGAGCTGGCAACCTTTTGAAGCGGTTCCGCATCAAAGCTCTACCTAAAACAAAAAATAAGCCCGATAAATGAATATTCCGCGTTTGGCCGTGTTTTTACTCGGCACCGTTTTTTTCGCCCCGACCATCCTTGCAAACCCGGATACCCTCATCGAAGTACCCACCCTGTCGGGTGACGTGGTCATCGATGGCGTGCCGGACGAAGATTTCTGGAAACAGGCTCGCGCCGTCGAACTGGATATCGAAACGCAGCCTTCCGACAATGCGCCGGCTTCGGTAAAAACCACGGCCTATATTGCCGACAACGGTCGCGAGGTATTGCTGGCTTTCCGTGCCGAAGACCCGGATCCGGCCAAAATCCGCGCGTTCCTGCGTGACCGCGACAGCCTCTGGAACGACGATTTCATCGGCTTCACGATTGACACGTTCAACGATCAGCGCCGGGCCTACGAATTTTACGTAAACCCGCTGGGCGCCCAGGGCGACCTGATTATCGACGGCGCCACCGGCAACGAAGATGATTCCTGGGATGGCTTGTGGGACAGCGCGGCGAAAATAAATGCGACCGGTTACACGGTGGAAATGCGCATTCCCTACTCGACCCTGCGCTTCCAGAAAACCAATGGCGTCGCGCAGAAATGGGGCGTGGACTTTCTCCGTTTTCGTCCACGCGACAATCGCTACCGCATCTCGAACAACAAATTGGTCCGTGGCGACAATTGCTATCTCTGCGGTTTGGCCAAACTGCAGGGTTTTGCCAATGCAAACCCTGGGCGCGATCTGGAAGTGACCCCCACTTTCACTGCCGGCTACGCGCAATCAAGAAATACGCCGACCCAGGCCTGGCAAAGCAATGGCTCCCAATACGAATTGGGCGTAGACGTAAAATGGGGAATCGGTTCGAACCTGACGTTGAATGGCACGATCAATCCGGATTTTTCGCAGGTCGAAAGCGACCAAGCGCAACTGGATTTGAATACCACGTTCGCCCTGTTCTTTCCGGAAAAGCGGCCCTTCTTTCTTGAAGGCGCGGATTATTTCAGCACGCCATTCAATGTGGTTTACACGCGATCGGTGGAAGACCCGGATTACGGCGTTCGCGCTACCGGCCGCAACGGACAGCATACTTACGGCTTTTTTGCGGCGCAGGATTCCGTTCTGCGAGTGCTGATTCCCAGTGCATTGGGTTCACGTTTCACTCCGCGGCAGGAGCTGGATTCAATGGTGATGGCGGGTCGTTACCGTTACGACATCAACAACCAGACCAGTATCGGCCTGATCTCCACTTCGCGCAGTGCGGAGGATTACAACAATACCGTTATCGGCATAGATGGTCGCTGGCAGACGAAGGGGCATACCCTGACTGCGCAGTGGTTGCATTCTTCGTCGGAAAATCCGACGGCGCTATGGAACGATCCCCCGACATTCGTGCTACCCGAAAAACAAAACGGCGACGCCTACACAGTCTCCTATGAATTCAGCAATCGCAACTGGGGTGCTTATGCATCGCATACAAGCTTTGACAAAGGCTTCCGTGCCGACCTGGGTTTTATCAGCCAGGTGGACTACAACAAGTCCGTGATCGGCGGCTCGCATACCTGGCATGGCGAGGACGGAGCAAAAATCACCAAGATCCGCCTGAATGGCGACTGGGACATTACCCACCGTTCCGATGGCCAACTACTCGAGCGCGAACTGGAAGGCTATTTCTCGATCAATGGCCCGATGCAGAGTTTCCTGCAACTGGGCCTGTTGTCGCGCGAGCGTTTCTGGGCCGGTCGCTTATTCGATGAATCGTGGTGGTCGGTGTATGGCGAAATCATTCCCACATCGAGACTGAACTTTTCGTTGTACGTGAAAGACGGCGAGCAAATCGATTACGTCAACGCGAAGATTGCCGATATCAGTCAAATCGAACCATCGGTCAACATCAATATAGGCAAGGGCGTCAATCTCAAGCTCAATCACGTCTATCAGAAACTGTCGCGCGATGGCGGTGACGTGTTCGTTGCGAACCTCACCGATTCGCGGCTATCGTGGCAATTCAACCAGCGCCAGCGATTGAGATTGTCCTTGCAATACGGCAATACGATTCGCGACAAGTTCGTCTACAACCTGCCTGGCGATGCCATGTCGGAAGAGCGAGATTTGAGCGCGCAGCTGCTGTATTCGTACAAGATCAATCCTCGCACGGCGTTCTATGCCGGCTATTCGGAAGGACAATATTCGGACGATGATTTCCCCGATTTGTTTGCCACCAACCGGGCCTTGTTCATGAAATTGAGTTACGCCTGGCAACCGGAATAGCATTAATTTCAGGAGCGACTTTCGTCGCTCCTACATCCACAATTTCTTCCAGCCTTCCGAACCGAGCGACTTTAAAGTCTCGATGTTTTTTTCGTAGATTTTTCCGGCGTCCGGAAATGCGGCGACGGCTTTTTCGACACTGCTCTCCCTCAATAAATGCAGACAGGGATAAGGCGCGCGGTTGCTGAAATTCTCCACGTCTTCATAGCGGGTTTCGGCGAATTGGTAATCCGGATGGAAACTTGCAACCTGAATTTCACCATCCAACGCCAGTTCCGAAACGGCGGCATCGGCGATTTCAAGGAAATCGTTGTAGTCCAGGAAATCCTGCAACACATGCGGATGGATCAACAAAGTGGTTTCCACTTTTTCGGGATCGGCATCGTAAAGCAGTTGCAGCTCGTGCAATAAATCCGCCAACAGCTCTTCTTCGTCCTGGGCATGCGAAACGACGTAGCGAATTTGTTCTTTCACGTGCACTGCTTTGGCGAACGGGCAAAGATTGAGGCCGATGACCGCCCGCTCCAGCCAGTTTTTCATCTGGGCGACAAGGACATCGGGGTTCGGGACATTCATGGCGGATATGGCTCTTGGCTTTGCGTTGCTTGACGCTTAGAGTACCCCATCACGCCAGTCCGGCGCATTACGGGGAGAGTATATGCATTTGCAAGCCGCCTTGATTACCGCTTTAGCCACCGTCGTCATTTCGATTGCGATGTTTCTTGTCGCGCGCGCGCGCGGCAAGTATCAGATAAAGGTTCCTGCGATCACCGGCCATCCCGCTTTTGAACGTGCGTTCCGGGCCCATCAAAACACGCTTGAACAGGCCATCATGTTTTTACCGCTTCTATGGTTGGCGACCCTTTATTGCAACGAACAATATGCGGCCTATCTGGGTTATGCATGGCTGGTCGGCCGCTTGTGGTACATATTCGGCTACATCGCCGAAGCCGGAAAACGCAGCAACGGTTTCATGGTGGGCGCCCTCGCGCAGCTGGGACTGCTCGGGATGAGCCTTTGGGGCATCATCAGCCACATGATGTAAGACCTGGCGAAAAACAGAGAAAAAAAGGGCGGAATATCCGCCCTTTTTATTTTTCGAACAATTGGCATCAGGCAATTTTCACCAACAAATGCTTCGCCATCATGCCGTGCAGTTTGCCGATGCCGCGTGCCACATGCAGTGTCACGAAAATGCCCAGAACCCCGGTGATGAAAACCGGAATGACCATCCATGGCTGATCGATGACACCCACTCCATTCCAGGTGAGAGTCATGTCGCCTGCGTTGCCGAACAGATATGCCAAGGGTGCAAACATGAAAGCAAGCGACGTCGACAATGCTGTAATCGCGATCGAGAAGTAAATCACGCCCAATGGCAGCATCAACAGCATGTACAACAAGGTGGCCCAGGTGCGTGGATCAATCAGGATTTCCTTGATACGTTCCAGAAAGCCGCCCTCACGCTTGCCGTAGGCAGGACGTCGTGGCATGCGCACGCCCAGCATGGTTTCCACCAACCTGCCTTCCACCAGCGACAGTGCCCATACCGTTCCCATGAACAAGACGGCAAACGGAATGCCGATGATCAGTATCATGAAACCAAGTGACATGCTGATACCGGTTACGGCCCAGGTGAAATAGAAAATACCGGTGGCCAGCGAAAGCAGCATGTAAAACAATGCCGCATAAGCGCGCGGGTCGGCGGCGACACCGAAAAACCAGGAAATCGGGTTCTGCGGTTTCTTGTTCACGCTGACGCCAACGCTGGCAACGCCGGCACTGCTTTGTGTTTGCTGGATACTGGCGCGGGGCGACCGAAATGCTTCGCTGACCGCGACTTCACGCTCGCTGTAAATTTCCGCGACTTCTTCCGGAGCGCCGTAACTGGTCGCGACTTTCTCGAGTACGCTGGCTTCATCCTGTTCGGGATGTTCAGCCAACTCCGCACGAAGATATTCTTCGGC
>CAZPCE010000049.1:10227-13003 GCA_964584915.1 uncultured Arenimonas sp.
TGGCTTCATCCTGTTCGGGATGTTCAGCCAACTCCGCACGAAGATATTCTTCGGCATCGTAAAGCGCATCCTGAACCAGAGCAGGATCTTTCCCTTTCAATGCGGCGCGTAATAATTCCAGATACTCGGGAATCGTTTTCGGTGTATGCAAGCTGTTACTCATGACTGTCCCCTTTCAAAATTGAATCTACGAAGCCGCGTGTTGCGTTCCAGGTGTTCATCCATTCGCTCAATACGGCACGGCCGTCTTCGGTGATCTGGTAATAGCGTCGAGGTGGACCGGATACCGAGGGTTCGACAAAACTGTCGAGCAACCCGGAAGCGCTCAGATTTCGCAGTACCGGATAGAGCGCGCTTTGCTTGCCGGTGAGGACCGCCTCGCCGGCCCCTTCGAATCGCTTGGCGATCTGGTAGCCGTACATCGGCTCCGTCGCTTGGCCTAGTACCCCCAGCAGAACCAGGGATACCATTCCGGCGCTTAATTCCTTCTGGAATTTTTTTAGATGGATCTCGGTTTCGGTCATGGCGGACTCCTATGGCTTATCCATGACTGCAATATAGTGTTAAGTTAAGTATAGTGAACCTGCCATAAGTCACGGCTGGCGATTTTTGTCACTATGGCGATGAACTCAGCCCGGAATACGCCATGAACCCACTAATGCCAGCCCTTTTCATTGGCCATGGCTCACCCATGAACACCATTGAAGACAATGATTTCAGGCGGTCCTGGCAGGAATTAGGCAAGAAACTGCCGGCAGCCAAGGCGATTCTCTGTATTTCCGCCCACTGGGAGACGATGGGTGTGGCCATCACGGCAAGCCAATCACCCGCCACCATCCACGATTTCTACGGTTTTCCGAAAGCTTTATTCGATGTCCAATACCCGGCACCGGGCAGCCCGGAATTGGCGAAGCAGATTGCCGGTTTACTGGAGGATGAAAAAATTCATCTGGATATCGAACGTGGCCTCGACCATGGCGCCTGGAGCGTGTTGCAACCGATGTACCCGTCAGCCGACATTCCGGTTCTGCAATTAAGCCTCGATCGAACACGCAGTGCCATAGCGCATTACGAGTTCGCCAAAAAATTGCGGCCGTTGCGCGAACAAGGCGTGTTGATAATCGGAAGCGGCAACATCGTGCACAACCTGCGGGTATTCAATTTCGAACAGACCCAACCCTACGACTGGGCCACGGTATTCGATCAAATGGTAAAAAATTGCATCCTGCAAAAAGACCATGCCGCACTGTGCAATTATCCGCTTTTTGGCCAGATGGCGGCGCTCAGCATTCCGACCGCGGAACATTACCTGCCGCTGCTTTACATACTGGCATTGCAGCAAGACGACGACGCGCTCGAATTTTTCAATGAAGAAGTGATGAGTTCGATCAGCATGCGTTCGTTGCAAATAGGTTGATCGCCGCGTGCTGGACGATATACGCCCTACTTCTTTTTCGTTTTAGCGGCTGCCGTTGTTTCCTTGCGTAACGCCGCGGCATACGCATGCTTTGCCCAAGGCAGCATTTGCTCCGAAGATTCCATCGCGTCGTCCGGTACCGACCAGTAACTCATGGCAACCTGCTTGTTCTTCATCTCGTAAACAAAGGGTTCACTGCCCGCAGCCAGGAACAAGGGCTTGGTTTGTTCATCGACTTTCAAATACAGGGCTTCATCGATTACCAGCCCCATGATCACGCCATCGCAATAAATACCCCGGCCGCCGAACATTTTCTTGGCAGAAATCCTGCCGAGCGGCTCAAGCAATTCATGCAGGTATTCGATGTAGGCGTCGTCTTTTGCCACGCGAGTCTCCGCGGATGGTATAAATGCATCATAACGCCGCGACCAGAAAAATCATCATGAACAAGCAATATGACCGCGCTTATTTCGATCGCTGGTACCGCAATTCAAAGCACGAGCGCAACAGCCCTGCCTTGCTGGAACGCAAGGTGCATCTGGCGGTATCGCTGGCGGAATATTATCTGGAACGGCCTGTTCGCTCGGTACTGGATGTCGGTTGTGGCGAAGCGGTTTGGCGCGCACCTTTGCTGAAATTACGGCCCAAGCTCGACTATCGCGGCGTCGATTCCAGCGAATACGCCGTTGCCCGATTTGGCATAACCAGAAACATCGCGTTCGCCAGTTTCGGCCAGCTGGAACAACTGCGCTTCGGCGCGCCGGTCGACCTGCTGGTATGTTCGGACGTGATGCATTACGTACCGGACCCGGAATTGAAACGCGGCCTCAAGGGCTTTTCGGAACTCTGCGGTGGCCTTGCGTTCCTCGAACTCTGGGCAAAGGAAGACGACATCGTCGGCGACAAAATCGGCTTTATCGAACGCCCCGCCGCCTGGTATCGCAAGCAATTTGCCAAGGCAGGCTTCATCGCGTGCGGAAGCCACAGTTACCTGAGCAGTGGCTTGCATGCCGCTGCCGCCAGTCTCGAAGTTTTGCCATAATCGACCCGCTTCAGGCTGTGGCACACTAACCCGACCTCAACGGACACCGACATGAAAACAAAAATCAAATTAAGCCTCGCTCTAGCAATTGCCGTCGCCTTGAGCAGTGCCGCACTCCATGCACAGGACAAGGAAGCGACGCCCGCAAAACCAAAAACCATGCAGGAAATCCTGGATGCAACTCAACCGAGCGATTGGCGCCGCCTGGATCCGGGCAACACGATTTATCTTGAACTTGCCGGCGGCCGTGTGGTGATTGAACTCGCGCCCACATTCGCGCCGGAGCACAGCAAAAACATCGTTGCCCTGGCCAAGGA
>CAZPCE010000050.1:0-12995 GCA_964584915.1 uncultured Arenimonas sp.
GGCGCCGAAACGAACATCGCATTGAATGGATTGTTTCACCTCGGTGGTGAGGCCCGGTTCGATCACGATGGGTGCCGACAACTCGGCACCGCCATCTGCTTTTTCTTTAAGCGATGCCGCCAGCGCCGCCATATCCAGTTTGTATTGCTTGGCTTCCAGTTTGTTTTTTACAAAGGCATCGCAGGCTGTTGCCGCTGCGCCTGCCTTTCCGCCAGGGCCTCCGCCTGATTCACCAGAGCAGGCCGCCAAACCCAATACGAGCAGAGCGATTGATATCCATTTCATAGAAAGCCTCATGGTGCATGAAAGGTTATTACTAAACGATTGGATTCAGCTTACCCCAAATTTAGCGTAAATGCTCTACGGCGATCAATAGCGTTGTAACGAGTTGTCAATTTTTTCGGCCCAGGCGTCGATGCCGCCTTCGACATTGAATAACCGGGTGAAGCCCAGGTGACGAAAATGTTCGGCAGCCTGTCTGCTGGAGTTCCCGTGATGGCAAAGAAATGCAAGGCGGGTGTCTTTGGGCAATGCAGCCAGTCGTTCAAAACTGTCTTCATCCAGAACATCGTGCGGGTGCGGAAACCCGGCAATGGCTCTGGCGTGTTCGGGGCGGACATCGACTACCGTGAAGCTCTGAAGCTCGTTATTCAGCTCCTCGACCGACAAGGCCTGGACCTTGGCCGGAGCATTCGGATTGTCGATCGCCAGCCCCGAGCCGCGGACATCGTCAATCCAGTCGATGGAAATCCCGTTGGCGCGCGGTGCACTCGCCAGGTCAAAAAAGACTTTGATGCCTTCAACTTCCGTCACGATTTCGTTGCCGGTCACCGGCTTGAGCTGGAATTGCGATTGAAAGCGGGCATCGACTTCCAGGTGGAGCGCATAGCCGGGTTCCGAGTTTTCCATGGCCTTGCGGATCGCACTCGCCGCTGCCGGGGTGATATGCAATACAGGCGTAACGCGGACCGGCGCCGGCACTCCAAGAACCTGGTGCAATTCGCCGCTGTTGAACATTTGATCGATGATGTCGCTGCCGCCGATCAACTCACCTTTCACATACAACTGCGGAATGGTCGGCCATTGGCCATAGATTTTGATGCCTTCGCGAATGTCGGCGTCGGCTAGAACGTCGACGTGGGTATAGTCGCCAAGAAGCGAGTTCAAAATACCTGAAGCCTTGGAGGAAAATCCGCAACTCGGTTGGTGGGGCGAGCCCTTCATGAACAAGACGACGTGGTTTGAATGTAGCAGGGTGTCGATGCGTTGGCGAAGTTCGGGGCTGAGCATAGGGGAGTTCCTTGAATTAGGGCGCTATTTTACTCCGCCAGGAGGCCGCTGCGACTGCCATGAACGGCGGAAATGTTGGTTTTTAACAGCCGAATGGCGGGACAAATGCAGGCGCATTTTCAAGCTGGCGGCTTTTCATCCATATTCTCTGGACGGCCCGAGGGCCTCCTATACACTACCGATCAGCAAAATCTGGCGTTGACCTGGTCGCGGTTCGGCATTGCCGGTGCGGTGCCGATGGTTTCGGTGGACAAAGCGGCCACCCGGCCCGCGTATTGGACGGCATGCGAAAAGGTGTGTTCCGGGAACAGGCTGAGCGCGGCAACCAAGCCGCCGCTGAAGGCATCGCCGGCACCGGTGGTGTCAATCGCATTCACGGTTTCCGGTGCGATCCGGTAATAACTTTGCAAATCGCCACGCATGTTTTTTCCGTGGGAAACGAAACAACCGAAGCGTCCGAGCGTAATCACGATCGTGTTCGGGCTCAAGGCCCGGCAAAAACGGTGCAGCATGGCGTCATCGGTTTGCGTGACCTGGTCCGCCGTCAGCGCCATATTGGCGAAACGCTGGCACAACAAGGCGAATTCGGTTTCGTTCGGCGTGATGATATCGGCCACATCGAGCAAATCACGTGCAAGCCCGGGATGTACCGGAGCAGGGTTTAGAACGCACAGTGCATTGTTTTTTTTCGCCAGGCCTAACGAAAAGCCGATCGCATCCAGATTGTTTTCGAGTTGGCACAGCACGATGCCGGCAGTTTCGAATTGCGATTCCTGCGCTTGCAGAAAAGAGACATCCAGAAATTCGTTTGCGGCGAGACTGACGGCAATCATGTTTTCGCCTTGCGCATTCACCACGATGCTCGACGCAGCGGTCGGCATGTCGTCCCGGCATTGCCAGCAGGCTACCAGCCCTTCATTGGCCGCGAAATTTTTCGCGCATTCGCCGAGCGCATCTTGCCCGATCGCGCCGATGAAAACGGTTTGCACGCCCTGGCGTGAACACGCGATCGCCTGGTTAAAACCCTTACCGCCTGGTCCGCTCGAGAAGCCCAGCGCGCGCCGGGTCTCTCCCGGAACCGGGAAGTTGTCTACCAGCCAGGCATGGTCTTGAACATAACTGCCGACGATCAGAACGCGTGAAGACATGGTCGGGTTTTATTTGATCAGGCCCAGCAATACGCCGGCAATGGTGGCCGTCATCAGCGTTGCAATCGAACCACCCAGCACGGCGCGCATGCCGAAGCGTGCGAGGTCGCTGCGGCGTTCCGGTGCGAGTGCGCCGATGCCGCCAATTTGAATCGCGATCGAAGCGAAGTTTGCAAAGCCGCACAGGGCATAGGTCAGGATCAAGCGAGAATGCTCGCTGATGGCGCCAATGCCGTCACCGACCGGCGTCGCCGCCAATTGCAGATAGGCAACGAATTCATTCAGCACGACTTTCTGACCGATCAAGCCACCGGCGATTACCGCGTCGTCCCATTCGATGCCGATCACCCAGGCAATGGGTGCCAGTATGTAACCGAGAATAAGGCCGAGATTAAGTTTGATCGGCGCAGCGCCGGCGGCGGCACCTTGATTGAGCATCATATTGATGCTGTTGTAGCCATCGGTGTGGATATCGCCGAACCAGCCGATAATCGCGTTTACCATCGCGATCAATGCGACAAACGCGAGCAGCATGGCCGCGACGTTCAATGCCAGCCTCATGCCGTCGGACGCACCTGCGGCAGCGGCATCGATGATGTTTTTGCTTTCACGTTCGAAATGGACTTCGACTTTGCCGGTGGTCAGCGGTGTGCCAGTTTCGGGAATCAGGATTTTAGCGATCAGTAATGTCGCGGGTGCCGCCATGATCGATGCAGCAAGAAAATGTTTGGCGTACATCACTTTCATGACTTCATCGCTACCGGCCAGCATGCCGATATAAATTGCCATCACGCCGCCGGCAATATGCGCCATGCCGCCAATCATCATGGTCAGCAATTCCGAGTCGGTCATTTTGCTGATGTACGGACGGACGGTCAGCGGCGCTTCGGTTTGTCCGATGAATACGCTGGCACATACGGAGGTTGTTTCCGCGCCCGACACTTTCATCACCTTGGTGATCATCCATGCCATCGCCTTGACGATCTGCTGCATGATGTTCAGGTGATAAAGAATGGCCATCAGGGCCGCGAAGAAAATGATGGTGGGCAGTGCATGGAAAACAAAGATGAAGCCGAGCGTATCGGGTTTGCTCAATGCGCCGAAAATCATTTCTGAGCCGGCATTGGTAAAGCTGAGCAAGGTCACGAAAATCTGGCCCAGCTTGCTGAAAAACCAGTTGCCGAAAGGCGTGAGCAGCACGAAGGCGGCAAAGGCGATTTGAAGAAAAACACCGGTCCCGACCAGCTTCCAATCGACCCGCGATTTATTATTCGAAAAAATCCAGGCAATACCGATTAGCACGGCCAAGCCGAAAAAACCCCTCAAAATATCCATGTGTCTTGATCCCCAAAGCGATGACGCAGGGTAGTTCAGACGGGGGTTTCGAGCAAGCAGGCGGCCTAGTCGCGGGCTATTGCGCGATTCCGTCCCTGCTGTTTCGCGGCTCTGAGCCTGCGGTCGGCATACTTCAGCAGGCCCGAGATATCGCTCGCATCATGCGGGCAGCAGGCCAGGCCGGCGGAAAAACTCAGGGCTCGCGGCGCGGCGTCGGGATGGGATAAAAACGGTTTGCCGTTCAGCTGCTTGCGCAAAAATTCAATTCTTTCCCAGGCACTCCCGATTGGCATGCGCATGACCAGCAGGAATTCTTCGCCGCCAATCCGGATAAGCGGCTCTTCGGCGCTCAATTGTTCGCGCAAAGTCTGCACGACATGACGCAGTGCCCGGTCGCCGACAATGTGGCCGAGGTCATCGTTGATCCGCTTGAACAGATCCATGTCGATGATGGCAATCGACAGGGTGGCGTTGTCGGTTTTCGCCTGTTGCAGCAGGTGCGGAACACGGTGGTTCAAATAAAGCCGATTCGGCAAGCCGGTAAGCCCGTCGGTGCCGGATAACTGCACCAGTAGCTGCATCCGATAGACAACGACTGTTGTCAGCATGCTGATCGCAATCAGCAATACGATCCGCTGCACCTGGTTGGATACGGAAACCACGCCGTAGTCTGCCGAAGCCACGGGGCCGCTCCCTTGGTGCATGATGAAAACGGAAAGCAATGAAAATTGCACGATCGCCAGCGCGCCGGCAAGCAGGCAAACGCGAACGTCGTTACGTAACGAGGTGGCCATTATCGCCAGCGGATAACAGCACCAGACAACAACGCTGTTCAAGCCGGCCGAGGGATTGTTGAGCGACAACATCCATAGCACTGCACTCACCATGCTCACATCGCAGGCTGCTGACACGAAAGGCAGCCAGCGATAAAGCCGGTGATGTTTTGACAGGCTTAACCACAGCAGGCTGAGTAAAAATGCTCCGGCAGCGCCCAGGGCGCCGGTGAAACTCTCGTAATACGAACCGCCCAATAGCAGGTTGGCGACAGGCAGCAACAACAGAAGGAGTGTGGCGACGACACGAATGCGGGCAACAAGCAATTCGCCGCCGGCACCAATCTCGAGCATGATTTCGTCTGGACGCTCGCGCAAGCCGCGTGATAAATCGTCCAAACTCTGTTTGACTGTGTTCACAGCATGTCCCCGGCCATCGCCCAATCATACGGGCTTTACGCTGGAATAATCCATCTCGTGCAGGCTGACATGATTGAACGGATCGGGACAAAAAAATCCCGGCCTAGTGAGAGCCGGGAATAAAAGAGAGCTTGTCTTAACGTTGAATGGGACTTCGGCTTGTCGGCGATAGTTCCCCGGATATCAACATGCCTTATCTGGAGATTTCAATTTCGATTTCTTCCTGCGGGCCATCATCTGCTTCATCGTTTTGACTGATCCAGACCATTCGGTCTTCACTGTCTTCATTGAAGCGCATGCCAATCGGTGGTGCCGGCGGGGCAGGAGCCGCCGGCGGGGGCGTTAAGCCGGGAGCGCGTGGTGGCGGCGGCGGTGCTGGCGGTGCCGGCGGTGGTGTCAGAAACGGCATCGCTTTTGCTTCGGGTGTCGTTATTTCAATGTTAAGTGCCTTGCGATCACGCAACACGACAAGGCCGACCTTTTCACCGACTTTCTTGTCGCGCAGCACGCGCATCACATCGCGCGGTGATTGTGTCGACGTTGTTTCCACGCGCTGGATCACGTCGCCGCCCTGCAGGTTTTTCATGCCCGGACCGGCGCTGATGACCAGCACGCCTTTGTCGGTTCCGAAATAATGGCCGAGCTGTGCGTCGAGCGATGCAAGATTCAAACCCTGCCAGCGCAGCGCTTCGAAAATCCGCGGTGGTGCGCAATCCTTTTTGCCGGAATTTTCGCAATCGGCAAATGCCATGATCTCGATATTTTCCCGACCTTCAGGACCGCCCATCACGATGCGTTTCGAGCGTCCATCGGCGCGCGGCGTGAATCCGCCTTCCCGATCGCTGAACATCATTACGCGGCCGATATTGTCGACTTTCACGTCGGCTTTTCCGGTTTTTCCGGCACGTGCGTAAGTAAGTTGCACGCTTTGTCCCACTTTAAAATTCGACAAAAGTTCGCGCGCCTTGTCGAGGCCTTCGCGGCCGCTGCTACCGATATTTTTTCCGTTCACGCCGAGCAGAACATCGCCGGAACGCAAGCCGGCTTTGGCAGCAGGGCCATCGGGAGTTACCGCGCCAATCAGCACGCCATTGGCGGCGGCGTTGGGCGCCATCACGATGCCGACGCCGGGCTTGGGCCGCATGGATTCCATGCGCGCTTTCGCCATCGGTGCCATGCCGCGTTCAATGATCACTTCGCGCCGGCCGTGTTCTCCCGGTGCGGGAGTCCATTCGGGACCATGCCTGCGAATATCGATATTCACTTCGTTGCCCGGGCCGAGTTTTTTCGAAAGCAGCTCGATCCGTGCAATCAGGCTGTCGATTTCGGCCTTGGCTGCCTGTTGTTCGGCAGGACTTGTTCTTGCCGGTTCCGCGGCAAAAGCGCCACACATCAGAGTGCAGGCTAATACCAGGCTAAGTGTTTTCAATTTCATTTTGCGTCTCCAGAATAAAACGGTATTGGTTTTTAGAACGATTCGACCATGGCAATTTCATAAGGCCTGCCTTCGGCCTGTTGATAGCGTTGCGATGAATAAAGTCCGGTGGCTTCCTGCAAAATATTGACGCGCTGTTGCCACAGGTTTAATTGTTGCGTCGGGCTTAACGAGCCGGAACCGAGTTCGGTATCGATCGCGTGTATGCGATCTTCCAGCGCCAGGCTTATCACTTCGGCGCTCGCGTTGCCGGCCGTCGAGTTGCGGGTGGCGACCAGAATGTTTTCCAGTTGCGAGGATTGCTGCATCACCGATGCCAGATTCGGATCGGTCGGGTTTGTTACGTTGGAAGGCGAATTCAGGCTTAGTGGAACAATTGCCAGCAACGCCAGGCCCGCAGCCAACGCCAGCGGAAAGTAAGACGGTGACTTTTTCTTCGGGATTTGCACGGAAAGTGTCGGCCAAGCCGAGTGTATGGGCGCTTCCAGCGGCAGATCGCGCAGCGCCTGTCCTATGCTGATGCCGTGTTGCCGTGCCGAGATATCAGCCATGGCTTAGTACCTCCTTGTCGATATTCAAAAGTTCGCGCAATTTTTTTCCGCCGCGGGAGCATTGCGATTTCGAAAACGAGATTGTTTTTTCCATCAACCCGGCAATTTCGTCGTGCGTATAGCCTTCCACGTGGTAGAGCCACAAAACGCTGCGGGTCACGTCCGGTAACTGGTTCATGGCCTGCGCCAGTCGCTGTGCATCGGCGGCTTGGGGTGGCAAGAGGATGTCGGCTTCCAGATAATCCGATTCATTCTCGATATCGAGTTCCAGGGCCGGATGGCGCTTGCGCAGCCGCATCAGGCTTTCATTGACCGTGATCTGCCGGAGCCAACCCCAAAAGGGGGAGTCGCCGCGAAATTCCGAGATTTTTCCGAATAGTTTCAACATGGTCTCTTGAAGGATGTCCTGGGCTTCCTCGCGCTGGCCGCACAGACGCAGGGCCAGCGTGAAGACGGGCCTCTCAAACCATCGGTAAAGCTGCTCGAATGCCGCCGCCTCGCCATTTCTGGCGCGGGTCAGCAGGCTGGAAGGAACATCGATGGCAAAAGGGGATGTCACGATTATCAGGATGCTCCCGGGACCAAAAGGGTCGCAACAAAGAAAGGCCCGAAACCAATATACTGGGCCGGACATTTCAAGGAGTTCGTCATGGCCACGTTCATGGTATTAGCGCTTTTGCTGTTTGTAGTGATTTTTGTCGCAAAAATGGTACGGATGGTGCCGCAGGGTTATGAGTGGACGGTCGAGCGTTTTGGTAAATATACGCACACCCTGAGCCCCGGTCTGCATTTCCTGTTTCCGATCATCCAGGGCATTGGCCGCAAGGTAAACATGATGGAGCAGGTGCTGGAAATCCCGTCGCAAGACGTGATCACCAAAGATAATGCGGTGGTGAAAGTGGACGGCGTGGTGTTCTTCCAGGTGCTGGATGCCGCCAAGGCGGCTTATGAGGTTTCGAATCTGGAACAGGCGACCATCGCATTGGTGATGACCAATATCCGTACCGCGATCGGTTCGATGGACCTGGATGAATCGCTTTCCAAGCGTGATGAAATCAATGCCAAGTTATTGGGCGTTGTTGATCAGGCCACGCATCCCTGGGGCATCAAGGCAAACCGGATCGAATTGAAAGACATTCAACCACCGCGTGACCTGATCGATTCGATGGCACGGCAAATGAAGGCGGAACGTGAAAAACGCGCCAACATTCTGGAAGCCGAAGGTCTGCGTCAATCCGAAATCCTGCGCGCCGAAGGCGAAAAGCAGGGCGCCATCCTGCAAGCCGAAGGTAAACGCGAAGCGGCATTCCGCGAAGCCGAAGCGCGCGAACGTCTCGCCGAAGCAGAAGCCAAGGCAACGAGCATGGTGTCGGACGCCATCGCTTCGGGCGACGTGCAGGCGATCAACTACTTCGTGGCGCAGAAATATATCGAAGCGCTGAAGGATTTCGCCAACTCGCCAAATCAGCGCCTGATGATTTTGCCAACAGACGTGACTGGCGTGATGGGCAGCATTGCCGGCATCGCGGAGCTCGCGAAAGACAGTTCCGATAGGCAGAAAGCGTCAATCGCCGCGAAAGCGGCTAAATAACCGAAGGAAATACTATGAGTCCGAAAATGATTCTGTGGGCCTGTCTTGCCTTGCTGCTGATTGCGGCAGAGACGATGGCACCCGGTCTTTTCCTTTTGTGGCTGGGGCTTGCGGCAGCTGTCGTGTTCTTTATCGTCTGGCTATTGCCCGGGTTGTCGCTGCTGATGCAAGTGGTGGCATTTGTGGTGTTCTCGTTTGTATCGATTGCGGTGTATGTAAAATTCTTTCGCGAGAAAGAATCCGCCAGTGACCAGCCGCTATTGAATCGCCGTGGCGAACAATTGGTCGACAAGGTCTACAACCTGGAAACCGCCATAGTGAATGGCCAGGGGCGCGTCAAGATCGGCGATGCCTTCTGGAACGTGCAAGGCCCGGATCTGCCGGTGAATACCGCGGTGCGAATCGTTGCGGTCGACAGCATGAACTTGCGGGTGATTCCGGCGGAGTAACCGGTGAATGCAATTTGCAGGAAATATAATTCATACCCGGGAATTCCGGATGCAATTTGCATGACATGCAGAGATTTCCGGCGAGAGACAAAATGCAATTTGCAAGGAAAAATCCCGGCAGAAACCGGGATTTTTTTTGGACGAAATTCATCGCCAAAAATTGCCTTAACCAAGCGTAACCATTATTTCAAAGTGGCTTAACCCCTTATTGCCACTGACACGCGTTGAATCCAGTATGGCCGGCAGCAAGCGCTGTCGAAATATAAAACCATATCAACCCTGGAGAAACTGTAATGCGCAAAATCATGTTTGCGTTGCTGTCGGCAACGCTGGTTATCGTTCTGGCTTCATGCTCCAAATCGGATCAATCACCTGCCGCGGAGTCAGCCGCGACCGACGTTGCAGCGTATGACGAAGCCGATAAATCGGCAGGTACTGCCGCAAACGATGCAGCGGCCGCAATGGCGCCCGAAGCCGCGAGGGAACGAAGCGACGGCTTGTTGTCAAAAGACGAAAGTGAAGAACCTGTCACCGCCGAACAAATGACATCGAGTGCCACTTCCTATGTCGACGGCGAACGTAAGTTTGTCCGTACCGCCAATGCGGCGTTCCGCGTGAAGGATGTCTACCAGTCGGCCATCGCGATTGAAAACATTGTGTCGAATCTTGAAGGTTTCGTGGTGGCGAACCAGATCAATGCCAGCGTGGATCGCGTTAACCGTTATCCGATCGGCGATGCGAAATTGCTGGAATTGGCCGAATATACCGTGCGCGGCAATTTGACGGTTCGCGTCCCCAGCAATAAAACGCAGGAGTTCCTGCGCGCGCTGGTCGCCCAGATCGATTTTCTCGACCAACGCAATTTCGACGCGCACGACGTGCAGTTCGAGTTGCTGAGGAAGCAACTGGAATTCCTGCGTAACCAGGAAGCGCAAAGACAGTTGGGCGATTTAAGCACGTCGCCGGGCAGGATCAGCGACAGGGCAGCGGTTATATCGGGACAGAACGATGCCAAAGCCAATCGCGACGAGGCCGTCGTGGTCCAGAAGGAAGTGGAAGACAAGGTTGCCTTCAGTACGATCAGTTTGTCCTTGTACCAACTGAGCAAAGTCCGCAAAACGGAAATCGACGATGTCGATGCGATTGCAAAAGCCATTCGACCAGGTTTCTTCAATCGCCTTTTCGGTTCCGTTTCGGTGGGCTGGTACGGCTTGCTGGATATCGTGATCAGCCTGTTCGCGGTATGGCCGCTATGGCTTGCGATCGGTTTGGCGATATTGGTGATCAGGCGCTTTCGCAAAAAATAATCCGGGCGGATGAAAGACGCGCAAAATAAAACCCCAAATGTATAAGCGTTTGGGGTTTTTATTTTTCAATGATATTTCACGGGACGGATTTTCAGTCGTTTTCGATTTCCGCAAATGCATCTCGGGTGAGGTTTTCCGCCGCGCCTGCGGTGCAATGCACTTCGTCCTCAATGCGGATGCCGCCGAATGCCGCAAGGTGTTCGACGTTTCGCCAGTTGATCATGGCCGTGTGTTTTGAAGATTTCAGCTTTGCCAATAGCGTCGGGATGAAATAAATGCCGGGTTCGATCGTCACCACCATGCCGGGGGCCAGTGTTCGCGTCATACGCAGATAGGGGTGGCCATTGGGTTTCGGAATCAATGTACCGCTCTCGTCGGCGGCAAAGCCGGCAACGTCGTGCACCTGCAGTCCGATCGGATGACCCAGGCCATGCGGGAAGAAAGTCGAGGTAATGCCCGCTTCCATCATGCTGCCGGGATCCATGTCGACAATGTCGAGCGACTTCAGCACGCTGCCCAGGCGAAGATGGCATTCCAGATGCAAGTCGCGGTAATCGGTATTCGCGCGCACCTTGGCGGCCAGGGCAATTTGTTCTTTATCCACCGCATTGATCAGATCCGTGAAGCGCGTGTCGCCGTTACTCCAGGTGCGGGTGATGTCGGAAGAATAGCCGTCGACTTCGGCGCCTGCATCGATCAGCAGTGACAAGTGTTCGCGCGGCTTGTCGAAACTCTTGTATTGGTAGTGCAGGGTCGCGCCGTTTTCATTGAGCCCGACGATATTGTTGTAGGGCGTATCGCTATCGGTGTGGCCTGCCGCTTTCAGGAATGCGAGATTTATCCCCGCTTCGGATTCCCCTGCATGAAAAGCCGCGCGGGCGGCGAGATGGCCGCGCACGCCCTTGCGTTGGGCCTTTCGCATCAGGCTCAATTCATAAGCCGTTTTGAAAGCGCGATGGAAATGCAGGTGATGAATGACGGCGGCTGGATTATTCGGAGCGAATTCGCCGATGGCGGCATCCGCTTCGCCAATGATCGCGGACTTGCCCTGAGGCAGGAACTTCGCAGCCTGTTCCGGGCTGGTAATGATGCGTATATCGAAATGCTCGACCCAATCGCCTTCCGGAGCGCTTGGCGGCACATGCCAGTAATCGTCGGGCTGGTAGTAAACCAGGCTTGGTTTCTTGCCGGGCGTATGAATGATCCAGCTATGCGGATGCTGGGTGAGCGGCAGCCAGTATTTGAATTGCGGATTGGTTTTGAACGGGTAGGGCATATCGTCGAGGAACCGGTATTTCTCGATACCCGAAGCGATGACAAGGTGGTCAAAACCGCCAGCAGCCAGGGCCAGGTCGGCGCGCTTGATGACGGTGGCTAGATGTTCGCGATAAAGGCTCATGGTTGTCCCGCGTTGGATTTACGATATTTTGCCGGATTCCGGGTGTTTTTGCTGTTAAGCAACCAAAGAGCGGATTCGCGGAGATTCCGTGCGGCAACGAATCCGCTAAGTGCAGCTTTCGCCATTGGCGATCGGCTTGCCCAAAGGTACCGGGTCACGAAAAAAACTGACGCGTTTTTTCATCTGCGTGGTGATAAGCAATTCATTTTCTTCGGTCACCATCATCGCGCAAGCCAGTTTCATGCGAACGACGAGTCGGCGAAAGTTGCCTGGCCCCGCCGCCATCAATGCAGTGGATGCCACATCGGCCAGCACCGGATCGCCGTGCAATACGACAACGGCAGCGGAACCCTGTGCGGGCTTTCCCGTGCGGGGGTTCAGCACATGGCCCCAGCGCGAGCCTGTCGGCGCCACGCGGAATTTGTTGAAATTGCCCGAACTGAATAATGCTTCGTTGCCTTGCAAATCGATTTGCCCCAAATCGCCGCCGAAAGGGTCCTTCAGTTTTACCTTCCAGGGCCGCGTTTCTTTGTCGCCAACCGTAAACTGGTCGGAGCCCATGATGACCATGGCGTCGCGTATTTGCTGTCGCGCAAGAATATTTTTTATGTCCTGCGCGGCAACGCCTTCTAGCAGGGTGGAAAAGTCCAGTTGCGTTTTCGGATTGCTCGCGGTGATGGTTCCCTTGTTGACTTTGATGTCGAGGAAATCCGGTTTATTGGCCAGCCATTCCGAAATGTTCCCGGTGGACGGCGGCTTTTCGCTGATCGGGAATTTGTCGGTATAAAAGCCCCACATTCTCACCAGCGAGCCGATGCCCGGATCGTAGTAGGAATCGCTTGCGACGTAGAGAGGCTTGCTGATTTCCAGCAGATGCAGATTGTCTTTGGAGATGCTTGCGCTGGAGTTCGAGGCAAGTTCCGAATTGGTCGTGCTCAATTCGGATTTTTTCCAGGCATGCGACTGGGCCTGCTGGGTTTCCAGTACCTGCTTGATCGCGGCTGCCGCCGAAGCCACGGACTGTGGAGAGCCATCGCGGATTTTCAGCTGAGTTTCGCTGCCGTCAATGCGAATGGTTTGGGTATCCGGTTCGGATTCGTTGCAGCCGGCAAGCAGGCATAGCGCCGTGGTCAAAAAAAATATTTTGACGAAGCCCATGCTAGACGTAGTGGCCACCGGGTGCGTCAACCCATTCGCGGATGAAGGCAACATGGGCCGGCGAGACATCGATGAAGCGGAAGCCGATCCATACCTGTCCCGGTGCAGCGGCCTCGTCGGCCCAGAGTTCATGCGCTCC
>CAZPCE010000051.1:0-12971 GCA_964584915.1 uncultured Arenimonas sp.
AGGCTCGAGAACGTCAGCAAGCGTTACGGCAATGTGACTGCCCTGAACGGGCTCAACCTGTCGGTTAACGCTGGCGAGATATTGGCGTTGCTCGGTCCGAACGGCGCCGGCAAGACGACGGCGGTTTCATTGCTGCTGAATTTGATCGAAGCCGATTCCGGCAAGGTCAGCCTGTTCGATCAGGATCCGCAAGCACTGCCAGCGAGACAACGCATCGGCGTCATGCTGCAGAGCGCCGAGCTTCCTGAAACCCTGCGTGTATCGGAATTGATTCAATTAACCCAAAGCTATTACCCGTATCCACGCGACTTGAAAGAGCTCGCCGAGATGGCAGCCATCACCGATTTATTGCAACGCCCTTACGGAAAATTATCCGGCGGCCAGCAACGCCGCGTGCAATTTGCCATGGCGATTTGCGCCAAAGTCGACATCCTGTTTCTTGACGAACCCACCGTAGGCCTCGATATCGAAGCCCGCGAAGCCATGTGGGTTAGCTTGCGGAAGCTAGTCGCCGAAGGCTGCTCGATCGTACTGACCACGCATTACCTGGAAGAAGCCGAAGCACTGGCCAATCGCGTGATCGTGATTGCACAGGGTTCGGTCATCGCCGAAGGCAGTGTCGAATCGATTCGTTCGCGTGTCGCGATGCGCCGGATTCGCTGCGTCAGCCGTTTGAATATCACCGACATAAAACAATGGCCGCAAATCGACAGCGTTGGTCATGACGGTGAATACCTCACGATTCAAACCATGGATGTCGAATCGGTAACGCTTCGTTTACTGACCGAAGACAAGACCTTGCAACAACTTGAAATAAAACGCGCCGGTTTGGCCGAAGCATTCGTCGAATTGACCAGGGAGCAAGTGTCATGAACATCGCATCACCCATTTCGCAATACAGTACTTTCTCGGTTTACCTGACCGAGGCGCGGCTGGAATTTATCCGAATGTTGCGCATGCCGATGTTTGCCTTGCCCGCCCTTATCTTTCCGGCAATGTTTTATTTATTATTCGGCGTACTGATGGGCAGTGGCAAAGCCGAAGTAAGCTCCTATCTACTTGCCACTTACTGCATCTTCGGCGTGATGGGTCCCGGCCTGTTCGGTTTCGGCGTGAGTGTCGCGCTTGAAAAAGACCAGGGCTGGCTGAAGTGGCGTCGCGCCGTTCCGGCATTGACCGGCGCATATTTCGTATCGAAAATGGCAATGACGCTGATTTTCTCTTTCATTATTTTCATCGAGCTTGCAGTACTCGCCAGTGCCTTTGGCGGCGTCGATTTGACTGCTCTGCAATGGTTGCAATTGTTGGTCATCAGCTTACTGAGCTCGCTGCCTTTCTGTGCTCTAGGCTTGGTGATCGGCATCCTGGTCAACGGACAAGCGGCGCCTGCCATCGTGAATTTTATCTATTTGCCAATGGCGTTTTTGTCCGGGCTCTGGCTGCCCATAGCGATGCTGCCAAAATTTCTCGGCACCATGGCACCGATCTGGCCTTCGTATCACGCCGCACAAATCGCCTTGAAAGTCGTGGGCAATGATCTTGGCACTCCGATTTGGATACATATCTCATACCTGATCGTATTCACGCTGGCGATGCTGTGGCTGGCCGTGACGTTCTGGTCACGCATGAAAGTGAAATAAGGATCGGATCATGAAAATTTCAAGCGGCTTGCAAGTGGGATTGGCATGTTTGTTGTTATTGGCAGCGGCGGGTTCGGCAGTTTGGCTGAATCCCGCCACACAAAATGCCAAAACGAATATTTCCGGGAAAGAAGAAGTAAAACAAGCTGAAAATTCTTTTGCAGTCACCAACGTTCGCGTTTTCGATGGCGAAAAAACCATCGGGAAAACCTCGGTGTTGATTCAGGATGGCAAGATTGCCTCCATCGGCGAGAACATCAAGATTCCCGATAACACGCCTGTCTACGATGGCGCCGGCAAGACTTTGCTGCCCGGCCTGATTGATTCACACACGCATACCTACGGCGATGCGAGGAAAGACGCGTTGCGTTTCGGCGTGACGACCGAAATGGACATGTTCACTGATTGGAATCAACTTGCAGATACTAAAAAGCAGCGCGAAAGTTATGCACGTACCGATCTCGCCGATCTATGGTCTGCCGGAACTTTGGCTACCGTTCCCGGCGGCCACGGTACCGAGTACGGCATGAAAATCCCGACCCTGACAAAGCCCGAAGAAGCACCGGCATTTGTAAAAGCACGTATCGATGAAGGTTCGGATTACATCAAGATCGTATTCGACGATGGCAGCGCTTATGGCCCAACGGTAAAAATAAAATCGCTAACGCCGGATGTCACCCAGGCATTGATCAAATCTGCACACGAGCACGATAAAAAAGCGTTGATTCATATTGCCGCGTACCAGCAGGCAAAAACGATGCTCGATCAAGGCGCGGACGGCTTGGTGCACAGCTTTATCGACCGAGTGGCCGATGCGGAATTTATTGAGAAGGCAAAAAAACAGAACACCTTCATCGTGCCAACCTTGTCGGTCACCGGCAGCCTGGCGGGTGCAGATGAAGGAAAGAAACTCGCCGACGATGCAGACCTGCGGGAGTATCTGACCCTAACGCAAAGCAATGCGCTGAAAGCCAGCTTCCCACCGCAATGGCAAAATCCGAAAGTGCTGGATAATGCATTGGCGAGCGTGAAGCTTTTCCATGATGCCGACATTCCTTTATTGGCCGGTACCGATGCGGGCAATCCCAGTACTGCGCATGGCGTCAGCTTGCATGGCGAACTTGCCCTCTTGGTCAAGGGTGGCTTGTCACCGGCTGAGGCATTGAACTCGGCAACTGCCCTGCCCGCCAAAACATTCGGCCTGAATGATCGCGGACGCATCGCCATTGGCATGCGTGCGGATTTGATACTGGTGAACGGCGATCCAACAAAAAACATTGCCGCCACTCGCGACATCGAATTTATCTGGAAGAACGGTTATGTCCTTGAGCGCAACAAAACCGGCACGCCGGCTGCAGAAGCTGCGGCATTCCCGACCGATGCACTCGTCAGCGATTTCGAACAGGAAGCCATTGCGAGCCACTACGGAAAAGGTTGGGCAGTTACAACTGACAAACAAATGGGTGGCGAATCGGAAGCAAGCATCAAACTGATTGAAGGCGGCACCAATCAAAGCAAAGGCGCCATGGAAATCAGTGGCCAGATCAGAACGGGATTCGCCTATCCCTGGGCAGGTGCATTTTTTGCGCCTGGTGCTAAAGCCATGCAAGCGCTCAATTATTCGAAGGCGAAAGAGCTGGTCTTCTGGGTCAAGGGCGATGGTCGAAAATACAGTGTGATGACATTCTCCACGACACAAGGCGGCATTCCACCGAGCCAGAACTTCACGGCAGGCCCTGAATGGCAGCAGGTCCGACTACCGTTGTCAGGCTTTACCGGACTAGAATTGTCGCAAGTCACGGGTTTCTCGTTCAATGCGAGCGCACCGGAAGGCAATTTCCGTTTCGTGATTGACGATGTCGAAATCAAATAAAGGTTTTCAGGGATAAAACGATGGCTTTGCTCGAAGACAAAAAACAATTGCAAGGCCATCGCGTTGTGCCCGAGGTGAACTTGTATGCCGACAAATACAAATACATGCCCTATATCAATCTGGTGTATTTGATCTTTCTTTTCATGCCGATGTTTTTCAGCCCGAAATGGAATACCACCCAGACCATCGCCACGCTTGCCAGCATTGCGGTTTTCCTGCCGCTGCATTTTGCGACTTTCATGAACAATGGCCGGAATGTCGTCTTCACTGCCACGGCCATGCTGGCGCTGTGTTTTGCAGTGATGCCCTATAACTATGGCGCCAATACCTATCTGATTTATGGGGTCATTTCGGCGGCGCATGTGTTCAAGGCGCGCAATGCGATGATATTTCTCGTGGCCGCTTTGGCGTTGATGGCCGTTCAAACCTACTGGCTGAGATACCCGATGGTTTTCTACGCTGGCACCGCGATCATGTCCTGCATGCTGGTGTTCTATACGCTTTACAACAACAGTATCGAGCGCAGCAACCAGAGCTTGAAACTGAGCCAACAGGAAGTGCAGCGCCTGGCACAAAGCGCCGAGCGTGAACGTATCGGCCGCGACCTGCATGATGTACTCGGACATACCCTGTCCTTGATCGTGATGAAAAGCGAACTGGCGAGCCGCTTGCACGAACGAGACCCGGATGCCGCCATCGTCCAGATCCGCGAAGTGGAAAAAGTGGCGCGCGATGCACTCGGGCAAATCCGGGTTGCCGTTGCGGGAATCCGTCTCGCAGGACTGGAAGCTGAACTGGCAAACGCCCGCCTGTCGTTATTGTCGGCGGATATCCAATTGCATTACCAACTGGCGCCAGTCGAACTGTCTACCGAAGTGGAAACCGTTTTGGCGCTGGCGGTACGCGAGGCAACTACCAATATCATTCGCCACTCGAATGCGCGCCAGGTGGAAATCGAATTGGTCAAAAACAAAAACACCTTGCAATTGCAAATTTCCGACGACGGTAGAAACACGCTCGTCACGCCCGGACATGGCTTGAGCGGCATGCGCGAACGACTGGAATTACTGGGCGGAAAGCTGGAAATAGATACCGGACCCCACGGTGGCGTGCGCCTGAGTCTTAGTTGCCCGCTTCTTGAAAACAAATCATCCAGCGATCTTGTTACCGGTCTAGCCACGCGCAGCGGTGAATGATAACGTTCAAGCATGCTTATCCTGTTCCGTGTTGAAAAATGATTCGTATCGTTCTCGCAGAAGACCAGGCCATGGTGCGTGGCGCACTCGTGGCATTGTTGAAACTCGAACCCGATTTTGACATCGTCGCAGATGCCGCCGACGGCGAGCTTGCATGGGATTTGGTGAAACTGCACAAGCCTGACCTTGTAGTTTCCGATATCGAAATGCCGAAACTCACCGGCCTCGAACTCGCGCAGCGCATTCATGACGACGCGGGCGATACTCGCGTAGTTATCGTGACGACATTCGCACGCGCCGGTTACCTGCGGCGTGCGCTCGATGCCGGCGTGCGCGGTTATCTTTTGAAAGACTCACCATCGGCACAATTGGCCGATGCATTGAGGCAGGTCCATCGCGGTGGCCGTGTAATCGATCCGCAACTCGCGATGGCAGCATGGACCGAACAGGACCCGCTGACCGATCGCGAACGTCAGGTTTTACGTCTGGCCGGCGAAGGCAGCAGCTCGGCCGAAATTGCCGCACAACTTTCGTTATCGCAAGGAACGGTGCGGAATTATTTATCCGAGATCATCAGCAAGCTGGGGGTATCGAATCGTATTGAAGCCTATCGTCTGGCGAGGCAGCAAGGCTGGTTGTAGGAGGCCGCTTGCGGGCGACTCCCGGGCAATTGGTCGGGCCCAAGGGCCCTCCTACGCGAGCAATTCGTTCAATGCTTTTGAATAATTCGCGGCAATGCTTTCTCTTGCAGAATGCCTGCCGTCGCTGATGAGCTGCCTGTTCGCAACGAATACATCCTTGATCAAGGATCGGTTGCCGCCAAACACCAGTCGATCATAAAGCGTGGCAGCATTCACGCCAGCCATTGCCGCCGTTTCGGCATCGAGCATCAGATAATCATCCGAACAATCCTGCTGTGTCGAAACACGGCCATCACGCACCGCTTTCTGCCATAAAAATTCGCCGACACTGGTTTGTTCGGAAGTCACGGCGATATTGCGTTGCTGGAGCAGCAAACGCTGCCCGTATTCTAGCCAGCGCAACTCTTCGACCGGCGATATTGAAGTATTGGAATCCGAACCAATGCCGAATGCACCGCCGGCAGCTATAAAATCCCGCAAACGGAAAAAACCATCGCCAAGATTCGCTTCGGTCGTGGTGCAAATCGCGACAGTCGCCTTTGACTTGGCAATCGATGCTACTTCTGCATCATCCAGATGCGTGGCATGCACCAGGGTCCAGTCCTGATTGACGTCGACATTGTCCATCAGCCACTGCACCGGCCTGGCATTTCGCGTGGCGATGCAATCGTTTACTTCGGCCATTTGTTCGGAGATATGAATATGAATGGGAAGTCGACCTGAAAGCCCGGCCAGTACTTCATGGATGGCTTTTTCCGGAACGGCACGCAAGCTATGCAAGGCGATGCCGATTTTCAGCTTGTCGTTTTCCTGCGCCTGCAATTTCGCAATCAGGACAAGAAAATTTTCGACCGAATGACTGAAGCGCTTCTGCTGGTCGTTCAATGCCCGACCATCGAAACCGCCCGTCATGTAAAGCACCGGCAACAAGGTTAAACGGATACCTGCGTCCTGAGCCGCCTGGACAATGGCCTGCGACATCGCTGCGGAATTTTCATAAGGCAAACCGTTGGGTTGATGATGCAAATAATGGAATTCGCAAACGGAGGTATAACCGGCTTCCAGCATTTCGACATACAACTGCGCGGCAATCGCGTGCAACTGTTCCGGTGTGATGCGAGATGCGAAGCGATACATCAGCTCACGCCAAGTCCAGAAGCTGTCGCCTGGATTGGTTTGTCTTTCGGTCAAACCCGCCATCGCCCGCTGGAAGGCATGCGAATGCAGATTGGGCATGCCGGCGATTTTCAGTATTTTGCTCATGCCAATATTCTAACCGCAGCGCTGGAGGCTCGGGCTACAATATCGCCATGAGTGCATTGTCCGGAATCAAAGTGCTGGAACTGGCCCGCGTACTGGCCGGCCCCTGGTGTGGCATGACGTTGGCGGACCTCGGTGCCGATGTGATCAAGGTCGAGCCGCCCACTGGTGACGACACCCGCGGCTGGGGCCCGCCTTTTCGCGATGGTTTGTCGGCCTACTTCGCCTGCTGCAATCGCAACAAGCGTTCGATTGCGCTAGATCTGCGCTTGCCGGAATCACGGTCTGTTATCGAAGCGCTGATAAAACAAAGCGATATCCTGATTGAAAATTACCGCACCGGCGGTGCCGAAAGCCTGGGCGTGGATTACGCCACGGCAAAAAAAAACAATCCGGGAATTATTTACTGCTCAATTTCCGGTTATGGTCGTACCGGGCCCGATGCGTACAAACCTGGCTATGATTTTGCGATCCAGGCCGAAGCCGGTTTGATGTCGATTACCGGGCCCGTCGATGATTTACCCTATCGCTCCGGCACCGCAATCACCGATATTGCCTCGGGACAAAATGCCACGATGGCCATCCTCGCCGCCTTGATTCACCGCATGAAAACCGGCGAAGGTCAGGCGCTTGAAATTTCATTATTCGAAACGCAGCTGCAATTGCTGGCGAATTCCGCGAGTGGTGTTTTGTTCAGTGGCAAGGAAGCGAAACGTCTGGGCAATCAACATCCGAACATCGTGCCTTATCAGGTTTTCCCGGCAAGCGACGGTCATTTCGTACTGGCCGTTGCCAGCGAGAGCCTCTGGCGTGATTGTTGTGCGGCACTGGAAAAACCCGAGCTTCTGCAAGATGCCCGTTATATCGATAACGCCGCCCGTGTCATCAATCGGGAAACACTGGTTGCCGAGCTGCAAACACTTTTCGAATCACGAACCTTATCGCATTGGCAAACCCTGTTCGAAAAAGCCGGCATTCCGATTGCACCGATTAACTCTGTCAAGCAAGCCGTCGAACATCCGGTCACCGTGGCGCGAAACATGAAAATCGAGATCGGCAATGTCAGCATGATCGGCAGTCCCTTGAAACTCGGGCAAACACCGGTGGACTATCGCCTACCGCCGCCAAAACTCGATGCTGATCGCGCTATGATTCTGGATGAACTGCGCCAACAAGGATTGATTGAATGATTTCCAGCAGCGGAATGATCATTAACGCCAGATTGGCCACGATGCGTAGCGATTTGGGTGCTTATGGTGCGATTGAACACGCGGCCGTCGCCTGGAAAGACGGCATCATTAGCTATGCCGGTCCAATGTCGAACATGCCGGTACAAGCTGATATTCCCGCGCATCATGTCGAAGATGCCCACAATCGATGGATAAGTCCTGCATTGATTGATTGCCATACGCATCTTGTTTTTGCGGGTGACCGCGCGGTGGAATTCGAACGCCGCTTGCAAGGCGTGAGTTACGAACAGATTGCACGCGAAGGTGGCGGCATTATTTCCACCGTCAAACAAACCCGCGATGCCACTGAAGCTGAACTTTTCGCGCAATCCTTGCCGCGCTTGCAGAACCTGATTCATGAAGGCGTGGCCACGCTGGAGATAAAATCTGGTTATGGACTGACGTTTGAATCCGAACAAAAAATGCTGCGCGTTGCCCGGCATCTTGGCGAGCATACCGGCATCACGATCAGGACCACCTTTCTTGGCGCACATGCACTGCCGCCGGAATTCGCCGGGCGCGGCGATGATTACATCAACACCGTCTGCGAGTGGATGCAGGGTCTGCACGAAGAAAAGCTGATCGATGCCGTCGATGCCTTTTGCGAAAACATTGCCTTCACCATCGAGCAAACGCGGCGCGTTTTCGAATGCGCGAAAAATCTGGGCTTACCGGTAAAACTTCACGCCGATCAATTGAGCGACATGAAAGCCGCCGCGCTAGCTGCCGAGTTTTCCGGCTTGTCGGCCGATCATCTGGAATACACCGACGAAGCCGCCGTCATCGCGATGAAAAAGGCGAATACGGTTGCGGTTTTATTGCCCGGATCGTTTCATTGCCTGCGCGAAACAAAACTGCCGCCGATCGAACTGTTTCGCAAACATGGCGTGGCGATGGCGGTTTCCACCGATTTGAATCCCGGTACTTCGCCGTTGCAGTCTTTGCATCTGGCGATGTCACTGGCCTGCACCCATTTCAAACTTACGCCGGAAGAAGCGCTACTCGGTGCGACCGTTCATGCGGCATCAGCGCTTGGCTTGAAAGATCGCGGCCGATTGGTCGCCGGGCAGCGCGCGGATTTCGTGCAGTGGCGTTTCCAGCATCCGGCTGAATTGAGTTACTGGCTGGGTGGGAATCCCGTTCACTCAATCCATCACGCATAAAAAAAGCCCCGCAAAGCGGGGCTTTTTTCGAAATATTGAAAATTACTTGGCAGCTGCCTTTTTAGCAGGTGCTTTTTTAGCTGGAGCAGCAGCGGCTTTTGGCGCGGCAACCGCTTTACCAACGACCGTTTTGCTTTCGGTCGGACGGCTTACGCCGTAGCTGGAGATATTACGTTTGCCTTTCGCGGTGCGACGATCGCCCTTACCCATGATGCTTTCCTTAGTGATTGGTTCTACAAATAGGTGAGTATGCTAGCATTTTACCGGCTAGTGACCAAGTTATTAATGATGATGGCAGCCGGCATCGTGCACATGACCATGGGTCAGGCGAAGATTAATGAGGTGCGCAACCGCGATCAGGGTGCCGCCGATCGTCATGACGACAGCATGCGGCACCACGGAATGATGCACATTCGGAATCAGGACGCCTGACCAAACGGCGATCAAACCGGGCACGAGGAAGGCCAAGGCGCGATAAACCCGGTGTTTGCGATACCCCTGCCACAGACTGGTGATGGCCAACACCGTGGCGAACATGACAAAGCCCCACTCCAGACTGGTCGAGGCCAAAGCGCTGATACCCAATGCCGGTAAAGCTGCGATAACCAATGGCAGCAGCGCGCAGTGAATCGCGCACAACATGGCACCCACACTGCCTACCGAGTCGGCAATGCGCGTGAATGTCCAATGTTTTGACGGAGGGATTGCAGCCATGTTGCCCAAGGACCTATTCATCTAATGTAATAATATAACACAGGTTTCTAATTAAACCGGCTTGCTGGCATCAATATGCGCCGGACGAGAACGCCTCACAGCGGGCACGAATTGAACGAGCAAGGCACAACCGGCCAGAGTCCAGACGATCAGGGCCCCGCTTGGCAAATCAAAAATAGCCGACAAGACCAGTCCTGACGCATAACCCAGAGCACCGACCGCATAAGCCGCAACTAAACGGCCTTTGCCGTTCATGCCCGCGGTCGCCAATGCCGGCACGATCAAACTGGCGAACACCAGATACACACCGACCAATTGCACCGAAACCGTAATGGCGAGCGCAAATAATCCGTAGAAGAACAAACCGGTCAACCGGTCCCTGCGCAGCCAAAGGAATACCAGTAAGACTGCCGACAGAATGGCGGACGGGATCAGTTGGGAAAAGCTGACCCAAAGAATCTGTCCAACCAATAAATCTTTCAGGTTTTCGCCACCCTGCGGATTATTCGCGAGCAATAGCAGACTGCCGGTCGCCGCCAGCACGAATAATGTTCCGATCAAGGGTTCCTGATATTCCGGCCAGCGTTTGTCGGTCCAGCTCAACAAACCGGCGCCCGCCAATGCGGCTGCCGCAGCGGCGATCTGTACGCCGAAACTCTGCTCATCCACGCCGCAAAAATGTGCGAGGATCACGCCAAGCGCCGCGATTTGAGCGATGGCAAGATCGATAAAAATAATCCCGCGCGACAATACCTGTTTGCCCAGCGGAACGTGGGTTGCCAACACGATCAAACCGGCCAGACAGGCCGGACCAAGAATGCTCGCGTCGAGACCATCCCAATTCAATGCAAGGCTCATTTCGCCACGCTCAGTAGTTTATCGATGGTGGAATCGAACAGGCCAAATAAATCTTTCGATTGCGCATCGCCACCGACGGTTAACGGCAGCACGACCGCAGGCACTCCAGTGCGGTCGGACAGCCATTGACTCGATTTCGAATCCTGATACGCCGCTCGAACGATGGCCAGTGTGTTGTTGCTTTTGGCTGTGCCGATCAAACTGGCCAGATGGGCGCTGGTCGGTGGCACACCGGGCTTGGGTTCCAGCGCACCAATCCGTTCAAGCCCAAGCCAGCGTTCGAGATAAACCCAACTGGTATGTTGCACGATGATTTTGCGACCTTTCAGAGGTGCCGCCTTCGATTCCCACCGCTTGATCGCGGCGGACCAACGCGCAGTGAAATCGGCAAGACGTTTTTGATACACGGCGGCATTCGCGGCATCGAGTTGCACCAGACGTGCATCAAGCGCTTTGGCAATCGTCAACACACGATAAGGGTCCATCTGGAAATGCGGATTGCCCTGGGGGTGCACGTCGCCTGCGGCGCGATCAAGTTGCGTCGGTTTTTCCAACGTCGTGATCGTATTGGCGGCCATGAAATTGCCCGCGCCCGACATCACTTTCGGATTTCCGGATTGCCGCAACAGTTGCGGTAGCCAGCCTACTTCCAGGTCGGCACCGGTGCATACCACCAGATCGGCACGGCGCACTTTCGCGATCAGGCTTGGTTTGGCTTCTATCTGGTGAACATCCTGCAAGGCGGAAGTGGCAACATCCACCGTAATTTTATCGCCGGCCAATTCCTGCAAAAGCGAACCCCACTCCGGTTCGCAGGCAAAAACCTTCAGGCTCGCTTGAGCCGGAACTGCCATTGTGGAGGCCAGCAGCAATACGAACGAAAAAAACTTTTTCATGATGAATCCTTAAAATTTATGCGCGCCGTGCGCACCGAGTGACATCTGGTATTGCAGGGTCAGTGCGTTGTCGGTATCCGATGGATTCGACTGGTCGCGGCTGTATTGCAGGCGTATCAAACTGAATTCACTGTTGAGCCAGGTCAGCATCAAGCTGTTACGGCTCGGGTCGAAATTACTGGCATACGGGCCGTTTTCATCGGCAAACAACTTATCGTAACGATAGCCTGCCTCCCAGTTGCGATTGATACGATACACGCCTTCGATGTAAGCGCCATGACGCACGCCATTCCAATCCTGGTCGAACAAGGGATTGATCGGATCGACATATTGGCCTTCGCGATCATCCACGAAATATTCGCCGCGCAACGTGATGCCGCCATCCTTGAAATTGCCTTGTGGTGCCCACTTCCAGGTCAGGTCGGCAACATACAAGGTGTTGTCGCCGACAAAGCCGTCTTCGCTGCCTGCCGTGCTGGATTTCAGCATTGAAACGCCCGCCAGCCATGAATTTTCATCGCCGACATCGCCACCGGCATGCGCGAACAATGTATGTACGCCGGCGCCGCTATTGCCCGCGCCACCCGATGGGTAATTATTGCCGGCAAAAACTTCGGCACCGAATTCCAGGAACAGATCGGTCGGTGCAACCCAACGCAGTTGCACACCGTCATCGCCGTATTGATTGCCCAGAAATGCCTGATAAGCCAGAGGACGATCAAAGAATTTGTCCGTATGCGCATGGTGACTATTCAGATAGCCGATATTGGAAAAGAAGCGACCGGCGCGCAGGGTAAAACCGTTCTGCAGCGCGGTGGTTTCAATAAAGGCTTCTTCGATACCAAGTTCATCCTGGCCGCCATCGCTGCCGACAGCGAGCGTCAGTTGGCCGAAAAATTTCTCGTCGATATTGGCTGCGAACGAAATTTCACTTTCGCCGAGAGAAATGCCTTTCGCACTCGGAGCGCCTTCGCCAACCAATGGAAAACCACTGCGGAAATAACTGTCGGGGTCCACCGAATGATGCGTGTAACTGCCGTTGAGAATGATGCTGATCGAGGGATTGAACGCATTGGGGTTGCTTTCAGCCTGGACCGGCGCCGGTGGCGCCCCTTCTGCCGCAGCCATTTGGGCTGGCTGGGTTGCTTTCAACTCCTCGATTTCCGCCCTGGTTGCCTGCAATGCCGCCATCGCATCGGCGGCTTGCTGACGCATGGCTTCGGCATTGGCTTCCAGGCTTTTGATGCGTGCTTCAAGGGCTATTATTTGATCTTGCGATGCATCTGCTGCAAATGCGGGTGAAGCGAGTGCGCACAGAATGCCTACTAGCAATAAAGACTTTCTCATTGACGAATTCCAAAAGCTAAACAGATCGGAATGGCAATGTTATATTATTACAATAAAGACGCATAGGCCGAAAGTCACGGTTATCACAATTGAAAATAAAGTTTTTGATTAACGATACTGGCAATAGAGACTGGAAGTCGGTCTTATTCGACCT
>CAZPCE010000052.1:0-12788 GCA_964584915.1 uncultured Arenimonas sp.
AAGAATTGTTCCGCCGCGGCGATGACGCCCACAGCATGTACGTGATCGATACCGGTGAAGTCCGCCTCAGCTTTGATGACGGCATTGTCGACAAACTGCTGGGCCCGGGACATTTCTTCGGCGAACTGTCGGTGTTCATCGGGCAGCACCAGCGCTTTGCCCATGCGATCGCCGAAGCACCCGGCATGCTTTACGAAATCACCACCGACGCCTTTCAAGGCTTGCTCGCGAGCCATCCGGCGATCGTGGCGAAATTCATGCAACGCAGCTTCACCTACCTGGTCGCAGGCGAACACCAGATGATGCAAAGCCTGCGCCGCCGCAATGAAGACTTGATGCAAACGCTTGATACATTGCGCCAGACCCGCAGCGAATTGTCCGTCGCTCAACAACTCGTGCGCACCGATGATTTGACCGGCCTTGCTAATCGTCGCGGCCTGTATCGCTATATGGATGAAGTGGGCCGCCACCCGGTTGCCGGCAAACGCCTGGCCCTGCTGCTGATCGATCTGGACCATTTCAAGCAAATCAATGACCGTAGCGGACACCTTGCCGGTGATGCCGCGCTGCGTGCGGTTGCCGAAGAAGTCCGTCGCATGGCGGGGCCAATGGATCTGCCCTGCCGTCTCGGCGGCGATGAATTCGCGCTGGTGCTGCAAGTCGCCGACAGCGGTGAATTGAGCAACCGCGCGCTTGAACTGATGGCCGCGGTTCGCGGCCTTCGTTTACCCAGCCTGCGTGAACATACGCTCAGTATCTGCGTCGGTGGCGCGTTCTGCCACGACCCGGGTGGCTGGTCGCATTGGTACAGCCTTGCCGACACGGCTTTGTACGATGCCAAAAAACGCGGTGGCGGTACCTGGCGCGTCGCTGAATAGTGGCCGTAAAGCGCCATTTTCCGCGTTTCCCAATTAAGCGCCCATGAAATAGATTGATGGCCACCAATCCCTACATCCCTGCCAGTTCAACGGACAAACCAACCGTCTCATCGGTGTTGCGTACGGTGCTGCTTTGCGATTGGGCCGACTCCACGCATTTGATCGAAACGCTCGGTGATGCACGCGCCGTCGGGCTCATGCAAAAACACGACCAGTTCGTCCGCGATACCTTGTCGCTCACCCACGGTCGCTTGATCGATAAATCCGACGGCATTCTTGCCCTGTTCGAACGGCCTATTCAGGCGCTCGATTTCGCACTTCGCTACCAGCAACAAATGCGCGTCTGGGGTGGCGAATACCAACAAGCCATCCAGGCCCGTATCGGCATCCATGTCGGCGATGTGATGACATGGGAAAACGCGCCAGACCAAATTGCGGCAGGCGCCAAGCCGCTCGAAGTCGAAGGCTTTGCCAAACCGGTCGCCGCGCGCCTGATGGGCTTGGCGATGCCCGGGCAAATATTGTTGTCCGGCATGGCGCAAAGCCTGGCGCAACGTGCACAACTTGAACTGGGCGAACGCGGACAAAAACTGCGCTGGTTGCTGCATGGCCGCTACACCTTCAAGGGTGTACCGGCACCGATGCTGGTACACGAAGTCGGCGATCCGGAATTTTCGCCACTGCGAGCGCCACCTTCAACGCAAAAAGCCTGGCGGGAAATTCCGCTATGGCGGCGTCCGCCCGTATTGGCGCTGGAAATCCTGCTGACCACCGGTTTGATCGGCGGTTTCATCTGGAGCACATTCCAAAGCCCGCCGGCGATTGCGTTCTACGAGCGCGACTGGATCGTGATGGGCGATTTGCAAAACCTGACCCGCGAAAAAATGTTCGATGATTCACTCGATACCGCACTGCGCATCGGCCTTGAGCAATCGGCTTACGTGAACGTGATATCCGACACGCAGGAACAGGAAGCACTCAAACGCATGCAGCGTGAAGGCCAAAGCATTGATCGGCAGACCGGCGCCGAACTGGCTTTACGCGAAGGCGCCAAGGCATTGGTGCTGCCGACGCTGACCGAGGTCGGCGGCCATTTGCGGGTTACCGCCGAAGTCATCGACCCGAATTCCGGTGTCACCGTCTACACCGAAAGCGCAGAAGCGTCGAACAGTAACAATGTGCTTCCGGCGCTTGATGAAGTTCTCGAGAAACTTCGTACGCGGTTGGGTGAGCCACTCAAACTGGTGGATCAAAGCAAGCCGCTGCAGCAAGTGACTACTCCCAGCATCGAAGCCCTGCGTGCCTATTCGCAGGGTGAGCAAGCCAAGTACGAGAAGCGCTATAAAGATGCACGCGATTTGTTCATGACCGCGGTGAAAATCGATCCCGATTTTGCGATGGCGTACGTCGCACTCGGGTCACTCGACTATATTGCCAATGACAGCCGCGGCGCTGACAAGTACTGGAAAACGGCAGAAACAAAACGTGCCCGCCTGACTTTACGCGAGGCAATGCTGCTGGATGCCACCAGCAGCATCTTTTCACCGCCGGCAACCATGCTGCCAAAATGGAAATCACTGGTGGCGATGTATCCGGATGAATACCGCGCTTACTACAACTATGCCTATTTTTCTGCACAGAATAATCTGGACTACAGCGGCGGCCTGGCTTTCCTGAAACCCGCTTACAGTACGCAAAATCCGTATCGGGCCCGTGCTTTTTACCTGCAAGGTGTTCTGACGCTGGCATTGAATAAACCCGCAGAAGCCAAAAAAGCTTTCGAACAGGCACGGGTAATCATGCGGCCGGCTTATGAAAACGACCATGCGGCCGTGTACGCCATACAACGCAACTACGATGCAGCACTGAAAATACTGGATGAGCAGGATAGCTCGGGCACTGAAACACCCAGCTTGTACCAAAGCGAAGCCAAAATGATGTATGCGGCTGATCGCGGCCGTTGGCGGGACGCGATCGCGCAATCCCGCGAAGTTGAAAAGATTGCCCGAATCGAATCGCCCGAATTAATCCCTGTTTATCGCGGCATGCAATTGTCGCTTCGCAGCTATGCCCCGGATCCTGCCTTTTCGGCAGATTTGAAAACCCATATCGCCGAAATAGAGCGCAGCCTTGATAAGCCGGATCAACTAGCCGAACGCACGGGCAATATCTTCAGTTTGCTTGCTGCCGGTGTGATGGCTGTACGTAACAATGATTTGAACACGGCCGGTGCAATCAGGGATCGAATGCAACTGGAAGTTCAACAGAGCCGGCAGCCGGTCTTGATCAGCATGGCCATCTGTCTCGAAACCGAAATTTTACTGGCGCAAAACAAAGCCGGCCAGGCGGCCACGCTGATCAGTTCGCATATCGCCAAAGGCAATGAACTTTATTACAGCCACGCCGTGCGTCTGCGGGCAATGATGGCTACCCAGCAACATGCTCAAGCCCTGCAAGAAGCAGAATGGTTAATTGCGTATCGTGGCCGGGCATACGTGGAAGCCAACAATAATTTCCTGTGGGAACCAAGCAACATCATCGAATCCAATCTGGCATTGTTAGCGGCAGCGGAATCCGAGAAAAAACTCGGGAATGCGTCGAAAGCCGAAAGTCGGCTCAGGGAGTTTTCGGTGGTCTGGCCCGGGGACGACGCGCAAACAATTGCACGCCGCCGCACACAAACGCCAACTCGATAACTTATTTTGCGGCTTGCAAAGTAATCGGCTCGTAACGCGCCTTGCTGGAAATCAATTGATTTCGCAATTCTGTCCGACTTGCCTTGATGGCTTCGGGACTGGCCAGTTTGGTGCAGGCCATACACGTCCAGGCACCCTTGTCGCTTTCGCTCGCACTCGCGGCTGGCTCATGCCCCAGATAAGCCAACGCAATTCGCGGGCTCTTCTGGAATACGGCACGAAACTCGTTATCGCTGCTCAATTTGTCGAGCAGCTTGTCTACTAATTCTTCGGAAAGTTGAAACGGCATGGTCGAATCCCCTGTTTATGTCGAACGTACGCTGTTCACGATGAACGTCTGGAGTCTAGCGACAATTCCGGGCAATGTCAGTCGACGGCAAGCCCTGTAATGACATTTAACAATTGTCTTGCCTCCGGGATGACAATCGCCTGCCGACATTTGAGCGGCGGCCGCTGCGACAAAAAAAGGGCCCGGAGGCCCTTAATCCGTAATCGCGAGATCGCGCCTAGCGGGCAACCTGCAAAGCAATGGGATTGAACTGCACTCTTTCAATCAGCAGTTGCACACGCAAGGCTTCACGGCTTTTCCTGATCACATCTGCGCTAGCCAGCTCTTCACATCGCAAGCAGGCCCAAATGCCCAAGTCGCTATCGCTGGCATTCTTTGCGGCTTCGTGCCCCAGCGAAGCCAGTGCTTCACGCGGGTTCTTCCGGAACAGGGCGCGAAACTGTTCGTCGTCGCTTAACTTATCCAGCAGCGAATGCACAATGGCTTCCGAAAGTTGGAAAGCCGGGTTGCCTTGCTCTTCAGATATCAGGAAAGTTTTTTCAACGCTATGTTCCGAGTGGTCAAACATCATTGTTGAGTCTCCGGTTTGTGTTGGTCGTTGTGGTTCGCGGAAAAAATCACGCCTGCAGTTTGATTGGGTCGTACTGCGTCTTGCTGGAAAGCAGTTGCTTGCGCAATTCGTCACGACTTGCCTTGATGGTGGCGGCATCGGCCAGGCAGTCGCATTGCAAACACCACCAGACGCCTTCATCGCTTGCCTTGGCATTTGCCGCCGCTTCGTGCCCCAGATAAGCCAACGCGATGCGCGGGCTGCGTTGAAATACGCTGCGAAATTCTTCATCGCTGCTCAACTTGTCCAACAGGGCATCTACCAATTCATCAGAGAGCTGGAAAGCTGGATTCGCCAATTCCTCTACATCAAAATTTAAAAAGGATTTTTCTGCTGCGCGTTGCGAATGGTCAAATGTCATGATCGAATATCCCGTGTTTGTTTGAGGTGGTTAAGCAGCTTGCGCTTGCAGTCTACCCAGACTTCCGACTATTGTCAGCAGCTTCGGGCCTTTGCTGCACCGCCGCGTTGCAACCTCAATATCCGGGCAATGCCGATACGCATTCGGCATCGACGCAGGCCATCCGGCTTCAAGATAACCACAAGGGAAATGCATGTTAATTCGGCGCTGCACGCAACTGATGATCGAGCTGGACAGCGAACAACGCTTTGCATTGCAAAGCCTGCTTTCAGGTGGTGACGGACTGGATCGCACGCCGCGCTGGATGGCTTACGCCGCCCATCTCGATTCTCCAGTGCAGGTAACCCTGGCCGAATTGAACGTGCTTGAAACCATCAGCCCCGACACGCCGATCGAACGGGCCACGCTGGTCGATGTGCATGGTGAACCGCTGATTGCGGGCCTGTTGAAAAAAGGTTTGCTGCTCAGCGATGAAGCCGACCATGCGTCATGGCGCGAACGCGATCAGGTGGTCCGGGATGTAGCGTGGTGGCCGCCGGCAGCGATTGCGATGACGCACGGTCGCTGGAACGAAATCGATATTGGCGCACGCAACGAACGTGGCTTGATGATGACCAGTCAGGAAATGGTCGATGCTTTCGGCTCCGCACCGGAGGCCGAATATCGCCGCGCGGAAAATGCCGCACCCGTTGCCTTGTCGCGACCGAAAAATACCGCCTTCAACGAAATTCTCGCAAGGCGAAAAACCTGCCGCAATTTCGATCCCGACCAGGCGATTTCAGCCGAAGATCTCGCCACCATGCTGCACCGGGTCTGGGGTGCGATCGGCACGCTTGAACTGGCGCCCGGCGCAGTGGCGGTGAAGAAGAATTCCCCGGCCGGTGGCGGACTGCATGCCACCGAAGCCTATGTGCTGGTGCAGCGCGCCGAAGGATTGCAACCCGGTATTTACCATTATTTGTCGATGCGGCATGCGCTCGAGCCTTTGCATTCTTTCAGTCAGGAAGAAATGCGTACTCTGATGTACCGCTGCGTGGCGGGACAGGATTGGTTTCAGGACGTGCCGGTGATGGTGGTGATGGCGGCCCGTTTTGATCGCCTGTTCTGGAAGTACCGCCGACACACCAAGGCTTGGCGCGTCGTGCATCTGGATGTCGGCCATCTTTCGCAAACCATGTATCTATCCGCGGCTGATCTGGGGCTTGGCGCTTTCGTGACTGCCGCGATCAACGACTGCGCCATCGAACAGGCGCTTGGTTTGCAGACATTGAAAGAAGGTGCGATCGCAATCGTCGGTTTCGGGCCGCGTTTGCCGAACAGTACAACGCTGGAATTGGATAATTTGACGCCGGTGAATATCGGCTAATGCACCCGTAGGAGCGCGCTCTGTGTACCGAGCGGACTCCTACCAGAGTTTGTTTTATCAGACATCGCCATCGTGCAACCAGCCTTCGCCGGTGCCGCGATTGAATACCTTGTCGCTGTCGAGCACCTGGCCGGCCGGCGTACTTTCCCGTCCTGCCATCTGTTCGTAGTAGGGAATAAAATCCGGCAGCGTGGCATCGAAGAGTTGCTGATAGCTGTCGATCACGAAATAGGTTTTTTGGTAGGTATCGATCCGGTAACGGGTATTCATCACGCGCAGCAAATCGAAACCGATGCGATTAGGCGCCGTCGATTCGAGGCAGTGAATGCTTTCGCCTTTCGAACTCAAAATGCCGGCACCGTAAATTCGCAGGCCTTCGCTTGTATTGATCAGGCCGAACTCGACCGTGTACCAGTACAAGCGCGTCAGTTGCGACAAGGCTTCCGGGCCGAGCGAATGCGCTTTAACGCCGCCCTTGCCGTAGGCTTCCATGTAATCGGCGAAGACCGGATCCATCAATAGCGGCACATGGCCAAACAAGTCGTGGAATAAATCCGGCTCGGCCAGGTAATCGAGCTGCTCGGGTTTGCGAATCCACCAGGTCACCGGAAATCGGCGATTGGCCAGATGATCAAAAAAAGCCAGCTCCGGCAACAGACCTTCGACCGCTATGATTTCCCAACCGGTTTTCGCTTTCAGCTGTGCATTCAAATCCGAGAATTTCGGGATGCCCTGCTCGCCCATTCCCATTTCGTCCTGGGTCAGCAAAAACTCCTTGCTCGCACGTCCCGGCAATAATTCGCGTTGCCGTCTGAACAAGGTCGCCCAGACTTCGTGGTCCGTCTTGGTATAGCTATCCCAAGGCTGATCCACCACCGCCGTCGTATAAACCGGCACATAACCCTTGTCGGTCATTTGGTGTTCTATGCGGTTGGGCGTGCTCATGCCGACAGTGTAACGCTTTCGCGAAATCAAGACAAAACCGAATCTGCAGCGCAGGCCTTATCAAGCCTGACTCTCGTCGATTAATCTGAACCGCTTACGGCTGGCCGGCGAATTTCTGGCCGAGAAAATCACCCAGATTCCAGCGCGGCCGATAAGGGTCGTCCGCAACCAGTTGACCGATGCGTGCATTGAGCGCCGCCATTTTTGCAGCGGTCGGATAATGGATCGGTTGCGTCAAATCATCGCTGGGTTGGTGATAATGCGTTTTCAGGAAATTCTCCAGCAAATCCTTGCCGATGATATTTGGATCTTTCGCAATCACGCCGCCGTCGAGATACACCGCGGGGATCCCCTGGCGAACGAACGCAAACTGGTCGGAACGAACGAACACCACTTCATCCGGCGCAGGATCCGGCGACAATAAAAATCCGATATCGGTAGCGGCCTGTTCCACCTGTTTTTGCAGCGAACTATGGTCAACACCGATCGTCACGACATCCAGCAATTCGGTCAGTATCACCGGCATGTCCATATTGATGTTCGCAACGATGGATTTTTTCGGCACCGTCGGATTTTTCGCGTAGTAATCGGCGCCAAGCAATCCTTTTTCTTCACCGGTAAGCGCAACGAACACCATCGAGCGCTTCGGTTTCGTACTCAGCAGGCTGGCGCTGCGGGCCGCCTCCAGCATGATGCCGACGCCCAGTGCATTATCCAGCGCACCGTTATAAATCGCGTCGCCCCTGACCGGCGCGCCGATGCCGAGGTGATCCAGATGCGCTGAAAACACCAGGTTCTCCGCAGCCAGTGTCGCATCGCTGCCGGGTAGTCTTGCCACCACGTTGCGGCTTTCAAGCGTGCTCAATTGCGTGGCGCCGGACATGGTCAGCATGCCCGGCAAATCGAAGGCCTGCAGCTTGCCGTTTTTCAATTGATCGAAGATCACGTCCACCGGAAACTTCGCGCCGTCCAGGATTTTCCTGGTGGCCGACAAGCTGACGCTTGCGCTGGCTTGCAGTTGCGGAAAACTGTCGATCGGCATTCCGGCCTTGTCCAGCAAACGCATGCCCGGCACGGCCCAATTGCCGCTATCCATTGACCACGGGCGCTTTTCCTCTTTTGTCGGATTGCTAATGTACAGGACACCGATCGCACCGCGCTCGCTGAGCTGCTTCAGTTTTTCATTGCGCGAACTGTAATAGGCGCGCTGGGTAATCGGAAAATATTCGGGTGCGCCGTCGAACACCACGGCGATTTTGTCGCGCAGTAGAACACCGGCAAAATCGTTGTGCTTTAACTCGGGCGCGAATACGCCCTGGCCGACGAATACCATTGGTGCGGTAATGCCGTGGCTTGGCGCGTTGAAATTCGCGCCGGGCAGGAATTCCTTTTCGAAAATGAATTCCTGGATGAAATTATCCTGCTGCAATTTCAGCGTGGCACCCACTTGCTGGCGGGTGGCTTCAAGCAAGGGAACGCGCTGGAAATAGGTACCGTTGTCGCCGGCCGGTTCCAAGCCAAGATTTTTAAACCGGGTCGCAACATAATCCGCGGCCTGGTCGAATCCGGGCGAGCCGGTTGCGCGACCTTCGCGCGCATCGGCGGCGAGGTAGGCCACATCGGCCTGAATGCGCTGCGCTCCTTCATTCAATGCCTGTGCACTTGGGGCATACGCGGGCAGCTCGGCGACCTGAGCCTCCTGTTTGCATCCAAGCAATAAGCCGCACAGCAATAAACTGGAATAAGCTAGACGCATAGGTTTCTCCTTGATGCCGACATTAACATCGGCGCAGTCCCACAACAACGGAGCACGGCATGCAGATAACGAGTCCTGGACCCAAAACGGCGCGCGGCCTGATCATTTTCGTCTGCCTGGCCCTGGCGATATCGGCCATTGGCGCATTCGATGCACTGACCTGGTTTCTCGAAGTGGTCTGGGTGTTTATCGGTCTGCCGTTGATCATCTGGAACTGGAAAAAATTTCCGCTCAGCCAACTATTATGTTTCGCTCTCGCCATCCACGCATTGGTGCTGATGTACGGCGGTCACTATACCTACGCCGAAACTCCGCTGGGCCTGTGGGCAAAGGATGCTTTCGAACTAAGCCGAAACCATTACGATCGCCTGGGCCATTTCATACAGGGTTTCGTGCCGGCTGTCCTGGTGCGCGAACTATTGCTGCGTACCAGTCCCCTGCAACGCGGCAAATGGCTGGCGGTTTTAACAACCTGCGCCTGTCTTGCGTTCAGCGCCTTTTTCGAATTAATCGAATGGTGGGCGGCGCTCGCCTGGGGCGGGGCGGCGGATGCCTTCCTCGCCACCCAGGGTGATGTGTGGGATACGCAATGGGACATGTTCATCTGCCTGTGCGGCGCGATTATTTCCCAGCTTGTATTGGCGAAATGGCATGACAAGCAACTCGGCTTGAAAAATTAGATCACCGTAATCGTTTTATCGAGTTGCATGCGGTTTCGTCCCAGCACTTTCGCGGTGTACATCGCGTCATCGGCACGCCGCAGCATGTCGTCGAAAATATTGTCGCTGGCCGACAACAATGTGATGCCGCCGGACAGCGTGATAGAGCGGTGCTGCTCGAGCAACACCATCGGATGGCTCGCAAATTCTTCCCGGATTCGCTGCGCCAATACCTGCGCCTGCTGGATATCGGTATCGGGCAACAGAATCAGGAACTCTTCGCCACCCATGCGCCCGAGATAATCCTCGCTGCGCAGGTTTTTTTGCAGGCGTCGCACGGTTTCGATCAACGCAAGATCACCGGCGGCGTGGCCAAGCTCATCGTTTATTTTCTTGAAGTAATCGATATCGATCAGGATCACCGACAAGGGTATGCCGTGCCTGCGTGCACGCGCCATTTCCCGCATGCCGAATTCCGCCAGCGCACGGCGATTGTAGGCACCGGTCAGCGGATCTTCGCTGGCCATGCGCTCCAGGTCTTTCTGGCTGCGCTCGGTGCACATCAACAGGAAACCGATCGTGCCGACAATCGGCAACAAGCCGCCCATGCCGTAGCTGAGAATCGTTGGCCAGCGCATGCTGAAAATATCGATGATCGGGTCATGCGACACGATGTGATAAGTCGCACGCGCCGCCATCGACAACGCACCGATCACGAACAGGCCCGCCAGTACGTGCGAGACCCGGGTAATTTTCAGTTCCTGTCGATAAATCGCGCGGGCGCAAAAAGCCAATAACAGGGTATGCAATAGAGAAAGGCTGACGATACGCGACAGCAAATCGCCGGAAAAACAGATTGCGAAAACCCCAGCAAACAACACCAGCAAGGCGGCATAGGCGCGACGTTGGCGCACGCCGGTGAACATCCGCATCGCAATCGCGAAGCAAGCCAGCGCGGCGGCAATCATCATATTGGCCAGCACCACCGAAATAAAGGCAGGCACGTGTCCGCGCAAGGCAATCAGTACAAATCCGGCGGGCTGCAGCAATAGGCCGAACCACCACCAGCTCAGGCTGTTTTGAAAATTGGCAGGCAGTGTTTTCCGGACGATCAGCAACATGATCGCGATCAGCGCGTTTAAAAGCGCGCCGACCATGATCGCCGAACGAATATCGAAATCCAGACTCAATCCCTACCCCTTGGTTTTTGGCAGGAATAGGCTACTCCAAAAAGAGCGGCAGTTCAGTAAGGCCCGGAGCGGTTTGAATCAGTGTTCGCCGGAGTCGTTTGTTTTGTTCATGTTGGGTCGCCGGAACAGCAGCACGACCGGCCCTTCATTGTTCGGCCGATGCCAAAGCACAGGCACATCCTGCGGCCGCGGTGGTTCGAAAGTGTCGGCCTCCTCGTCGAGCACTTCTTCGGCATCATCCTCTTCTTCCCAGCTGTAAATGCGGCGAGGCGGGGCCGGATCCAGATTACGCCAGATCACCGCACTCAGAATGCCCGCAAGCGCCCCGCTTAAATGGTATTCCCAGGAGATATCCGGTTGCTGCGGCAACACGCTCAGCAGCATGCCGCCGAATAGTAGAATCCCGATGAAAGCCGCCGCGATCGCAGGACGATCCCGTCGCAACAATCCCATCGTCATCAGAAAGAACATCAGGCCGTGCGTCACTCCACTGGCACCGATATGGAAGCCTCTGATCGCAAGAAACCAGGTGCCGACACCGGATAAAATCCAGATCACCGGCACTGCGCGAATGCCGGCTTTCGGGTACACCGTTCCCACCAAAGTGCCGAGCACAAGAATAGAAAAACTGTTCGAAAACAAATGCTCGAACGAACCGTGCAGCAAGGGCGCGGTGATGATGCCGACCAGGCCGGCAAACACGCCGGGTTGCAGGCTCAGACTCTGGTAGTCGAATTGCTGCTGCAGATAAAAACAGCCGAACAGCAAAGCGATAAGGCCAAGACTAGTGTTCAGCGCGCGGCGAAAGCGCGAGGGGATCGGCGATATTTCCGGGGAGTCGGGATTGCTCATCTACACGAAATGGGGAAGGTCTTGCCGAACACAAGACCTTCCCCGCTACTTTGCCTCATTTTTCCAGACGCGGCTTTATCCACAGGCTCAGCACCATCGCCGAAGCAATCAGTGCACCGACCACCATCAACGAGACGCCGACCGGTATTTTGTAGAGATCCACGATCAGCATTTTGGTGCCGATAAACACAAGCACCAATGCCAGACCGTAAGCCAGCAAGTGGAACCGGTCGGCCATGCCGGCCAGCAGGAAATACAAGGCACGCAAGCCAAGCACCGCGAATACGTTTGAAGTGAGCACGATGAACGGATCGGTCGTAATGGCAAAAATCGCCGGGATTGAATCCACCGCGAAAATCACGTCGGTCACCGCAATCATGATCAGCACCAGGAACATCGGCGTGAAAAAACGTTTTCCGTTTTCGACAATCCACAATTTTTCATCATGGTGTTTATCGGTCACGCGCAAATGTCCGCGCAACCATTTCAGGATCGGGTTGTTGTTCAAGTCGGATTCCTGACCGGCGGCCCACAACATTTTCGCTCCGGTCAGCACGAGAAAGGCACCGAAAAAATACAGTATCCAGTGGAATTGCGCGATCAATGCGGCACCGATGAAAATCATGATCGCACGCAGCACAATCGCGCCGATCACGCCCCAGATCAATGCCCGTTGTTGATACTGCGGCGGTACCGCGAAATAGCCGAAGATCATCAGGAACACGAAAATATTATCGACGGCGAGCGCTTTCTCGACCAGATAGCCGGTCAGGAATTCGAGACCGATGCGGTTGGCTTCGACATCGCCCATCTCCCCTTTGAGATACCACCAGAGCCCGGCATTGAATAACAGGGCCAATGCGATCCAGCATACGGACCAGATACCGGCTTCCCGCATGCTTACCTTGTGCGGACCGCCTTGTTTCAACACAAACAAATCCACCAGCAATGCGACGATTACCAGTGCGATAAAGACCAACCACATGGTCGGGGTACCAATACTTTGCATAAAATCTCCAGGCAAGTGTTTAGAAATGCTGGACGTGAAGTACCGAGATGAATTTCAGACACGACTTCGCCCTTGCGGCGAAGGTCTTGCTCACAGGACTGGCCTGTCTTCCGTGCCGGGGCTTATGTGAAACGGCCCGTATTGACGACATCGGAGGCGGGAGCTACTCCCCTTCTG
>CAZPCE010000053.1:0-1691 GCA_964584915.1 uncultured Arenimonas sp.
CGCACTTGCCTTCGGCCGCTTTGGCGCCATCGGGCGTCGTAACCTGGTAACCGTTACCGAGTTGCTTGACCGCAAAGGCGGATTGCGACACGGCCAGGCCGCCGATCAGTAATGCACCAGTTGCCAGCATGAAGGGTTTGAGTGATTTGTTCGACATGGTATTTCTCTCTTTTGGGTTGGATAGCAGGTAAAGGTTTATGCACTCAGGTATTCACGTGCGAGTGCGCGGGCACGATGCAAACGGGCCTTGCAGGCCTCTTTGCTCAACTGCAGCTGGCACATGATTTCCTGGATCGAAAAACCGTCCAGATCACGCAGCAGTATGATTTCACGGTAGTGAACCGGCAGTGACTCCAAGGCCATCGCGACATCGCGTGCCAGGCCTTTTTGTTCGGGATAATGCGGGCCCTCGATATCGTCGGTGATCGGCACCTGCATCAATGCCGCCTTGGCACGTTTGTATCGGTAGCATTCGCGCTTCACGATCCGGAACAGCCAGGAAGTGAACACTTCAAGATTTCTCAGGTCGCCGATTTTCCGGGAAACGATAAACAGGGAGTCCTGCACGGCGTCTTCTGCGTCATTGATGGCGCAATGGAATTCGGCAAAACGGCGCAGGTCTTGCCGCGATTTTTTCAGCACGCGTTCCAGGGCTTGCGGATCGCCCTTGCGCGCTTCAGTCAAATCGCAGACCAGTGCTGTCATCGTGTACTCCCGGCTTCATAGTATGAACTTCGAGACTAAAGAGACCAAGACCGTGTAAAAGGGTTCGCGCTTGGACAACAAAAATGAAAAAACCCGCATAAGCGGGTTTTTTCGGGTGTTTTCTGCAGCGAAACGTTATTGACTGGTTAAATCGCGCTTGTCGCGGCCTTCCGTCAGCGCTTCGCCGTGCACCAGGAACCAGGTGTTTTCGGCGATATTGGTCGCGTGGTCGCCAATGCGTTCGATGTTTTTCGCCATGAACAGCAGGTGGGTGCACGGCGTAATTTGTTTGGGATCTTCCGCCATATAGGTCAGCAGTTCGCGGAACAAAGCCGTGTACTGCACGTCGAGCTCGGCGTCGCGGTCACGTACGGCTTTGGCCGCATCGGCATCGCGTGCGGCATACGCACGCAGTGATTCTTTCACGAGCGTGTTGGCCAGCTTGGCCAAAATGGGCAGACCATGCGCGAGTGAAACCGGTGCACCCTGATTCAATACCATCGAGCGTTTCGCGACATTGGCGGCGTAGTCGCCGATGCGTTCGATATCGGAAGATATGCGCAATGCGGCATACACTTCGCGCAAATCCCTTGCCATCGGCTGGCGCAGTGCGAGCAGGCGCAGAACGTCGTTGCTGACTTCGTGTTCAAGCGCATCGATCGCGTCGTCGTTGGCAACCACGCGGCGTGCGGCATCGCTATCGCGCCGTTGCAGCACGTCGACGGCGGCATCGAGTTGGGAAATGGCAATTTCGCCCATGCGCTGGATTTCGCCGTAAAGACGCTGCAGTTCGCTATCAAAACTTTTAACAATGTGTTCGCTGTTGCCCATTTTTATACTCGCTCTTGATGAGTGATAGGTTGTTTCTTGCCTGTCGAGGTTTAGCCGAAACGACCGGTAATATAATCTTCGGTTTGCTGCTTGGTGGGTTTGGTAAACATCGTTTCCGTAACGCCAAATTCCACCAGCTCGCCGAGGTACATGAA
>CAZPCE010000053.1:1791-12708 GCA_964584915.1 uncultured Arenimonas sp.
TCGAACGGGCTTTTCGCATATTCGTAAATCGTCATCGGAATATTGGCCATCGGCGAGTTCGGCGAGAAGCTCCAATACTGGTTGTTGGTATTGGTGAATATCAATGGTGCGGTTTCGCCGCTGATGCGTGCGAGCCCGAGCAAAACGCCGGTGGTGATGCCGGAGCGCGCAGCGCGATAAAGCACGTTGGTGGTCACTTTCCATTGCGGCACGCCAAGCGACAACGCGGCTTCGCGCATCTGGGTCGGCACCAGGCGCAGCATTTCGTCGGTGGTTCGAACGACAACCGGCAACACGATGAAGCCGAGTGCGATCACGCCCGCGTAGGCGGAAAAACTTTCCATCGGCCGGACAATAATCGTGTAGATAAACAAACCCAACACGATCGACGGGGCAGACAACAGAATGTCGTTGATGAATCGGATCACTTCACCGCGTTTGGTGTGATTGGCGTATTCGGCCAAATAGGTGCCGGCTGCGATTCCTACTGGTGTGGCCCACAAGACGGCAGACAGGCAAAGCACCAAGCTGCCGACGAGCGCGTTGGCCAGGCCGCCGGGTTCACCCGGAGGCGCCGTTGTCGTGGTGAACAAACTCCAGCTCAGTGCAGGCAAGCCTTTCGAAAAAGTTGTCCACAAAATCCAGCCCAGAAAGAATAATCCGATAATCGCCGCGCTCAGCGATAACACCATCGCGACCGCATTGATAATCCGGCGCCGGAAAAATATTGATTGCGCGCTCATTATTTGCCCTCCCGGTGTTTCAGGCTCAGCAGCAACAGCTTGGCAACGGATAGTACGCAGAAGCTTACGATAAACAACAGAAAGCCGAGGCCGAGCAAGGCAGCCCTATGTTCGTCGGCGAAGGCTTCGGAAAACTCATTGGCGATCGTTGCCGAAATCGATGTGCTCGGTTCCAGCAAGCTGGCGAGACGGTTGGCGTTGCCGATCACGAAGGTCACTGCCATGGTTTCGCCCAGCGCACGGCCCAGGCCCAGAAACACGCCGCCGATCACGGCCGACTTCGTGTATGGCAATACGACGTCCCAAACCACTTCCCAGGTGGTTGAGCCAAGTGCATAGGCCGATTCTTTCAATCGCGTCGGAACCGTCAGGAATACTTCGCGCATGACCGACGCGATGAACGGGATGATCATGATCGCCAGCACGGTACCCGCCGTCAGCAAGCCGACACCAATCGGTACGCCTTGAAAGTATTGGCCAATCAGCGGCAGCTGGCCGAGATTGTCGTTGATCCACGGATAGACGTTTTCACCGAGCAATGGAACCAGAACGAACAGGCCCCACATGCCGTAAATGATGGAAGGAATGCCGGCGAGTAGTTCAATCGCGATGGCAATCGGGCTGCGAATCCAGGGCGGTGCAACTTCGGTAAGAAACAACGCTATGCCAAAACTGATCGGAACCGCAAACAGGAGCGCAATCATCGAACTGACGATGGTACCCACTATCGGGGACAAACCGTGAAAAACGTTATTGGCCGGATCCCAGAAATCGGTCGTGATGAATTTCCAGCCTTCCTTCGCGAAAGTTTCCTGGCCGCCGGCGTACATGACATACATGGCGCCCAGCAGCGAGAACAGAACAAAAAAGCCTGCAGCGGCAAGTATCCAGTGGAATAACCTGTCCTTGAAATTGTCCGAGCTCGCGCGGGCTTCGACAATTCGCAAACGTTCGGCGAGGGCAGTGGCTTCACTCATGAATCACGATCTCTCTATATGAAATAAAAAGCGCCCTGGTGGTTTGCCGGGGCGCTCAGTGTAATGCAGTACAGAATCAATATTTGAATTCGGCAGCCCAGTAGGCTTCGATGCGCTTGACCAATTCGGCCGGCAGCGGCACGTAGCCCAGTTGCTGTGCCGAGGCATCACCACTGGTGTAAACCCAACGGAAGAAATTGATGGCTTCTTTCGCGTTGGTCGGGTTCTTCGGCTTCTTCGACATCATGATGAAGTTGGTCGCGGTAATCGGCCAGGCTTCTGCACCGGGGGCGTTGGTAACCACGAGATAGAAATCTTTCGAACCTGCCCAGTCAGCACTGGCACCGGCTGCCTGGATGGTTTTCAGGTTTGGCTGCACGAAGTTGCCGGCCGCGTTTTTCATTGCGCCGTAGGACAGCTTGTTGGAAGTTGCGTAGCTCAATTCGACATAACCGATTGCGCCCTTGATTTGCTTGACGTAAGCGGCAACGCCTTCGTTACCCTTGCCGCCAAAACCACCCGGCCAGCGAACGGTGGTGCCTTCGCCGACTTTTTGTTTCCATTCCGGGCTGACTTTCGACAAGTAGTTGACGAAGTTGAACGTGGTGCCTGAACCATCGGCGCGGTAAATAACGCGAATTGGCAGGGCAGGTAATTTCAGATCGTCGTTCAGTGCTGCAATCGCTGGGTCATTCCACATTTTGATTTTGCCGAGATAGATATCGGCAAGCACTGGCCCGGTAAAGCGGATATTGCCCGCCGTGACGCCAGGAATGTTTACGACTGGAACAATGCCACCACTTACCGAAGGGAATTGGCCAAGGTTGAACTTGTCCAGTTCTTCCGGTTTCAAGGGAGCGTCGGACGAGCCGAAATCCACCGTGTTGGCCTTGATCTGTGCAATGCCGCCGCCGGAGCCGATGGATTGATAGTTGACGCGGTTTTGGGTGGCCTTGTTGTAATCCGACGACCATTTGGTCATCGCCGGAAATACGAACGATGCACCGGCACCGTTGGTTTGGCCTGCCTGGGCATTAAAACTGAGTGCTGCGGCCAAGCCTATGACGGCAAGTTTGCGTTTCAGATTGTTTAACACGGGTAACTCCTGGGAGGTGAGTTGTAGGTAAAGTTTTAGATTGTGCGCATTGTGTGGCGCAAACATGACGTCTTAATGTCTTGTTTATGACAGTAATGTGACTGTCGGTTGATTCTGTAGTCCACAAAAAAAGCGCAGCCGTAGCCGCGCTTTTTTCGTTCAAATCAATGCTTACCAATAAACCTGGGCACGGAATTCCAGGATATTCGGATTGTCTTCGATCAACGGTGCGGCAATATTGGCGCGTTTTTCACTGCTGACCATCACGTAGTTCAAGGCAAACTTGAAGTTCGAGCGCCAATAGAAGTTGACGCCTGCAGTCCAGTTGCTTTCCTTGCCGCCGGTGATCAAACCATCGTTCAGGTCGGCGTGGTCATAGCGCAAACCGAGCTGCCACATGCCCTTGCTTGGATCTTCAGGAAGGGTGGTGTTCAAGTTGCCCGATTTGTAGGTCCAGGTTTCGCCGGACACATTCCACACGCCAGACAGATACCAGCTGTCGAAACTGTAATCCGGATTGCCGAACTTGCGGCTCATGTTGGTCGTCATGGCTTCAGCTTGCAGTTTGATCGGACCATTCACCCAGGCAGCTTCGCCGCCCCAGGTGGTGATCTGGTCACCGTCGGTGAATTGTCCGGAATCGATCAAGCGTTGTCCGGCCAGATCTGCATCAGGGCGGACGCGGAAGCGGGCGCGACCGTCGGTCAGTAAATCCTTGGCTTCGTAGCTGACGGCAGAGAGGCCGAGGTGAAAGATATTGCCGTTGTCATGCATCGGAGCCCAGGTACCGCGGGCACCAAAACCTTGGCCGTTGGCAAGGTTGCGGGTCAGTTCGCGGTTCATGTAGCTGCCGGTCAAAGTCCAGGAATCGCCACCCGTCGTAACTGCAACACCGGTACGGCGCGCAACGCCTTGCAGGTTGGTAGTCATCGCTTTCGAGATGAAGTCGTTGAAGCGCGTGCTGCTGAGTTCTTCCATGCTGTTCGGTTGTTTGAACTGACCGACCGAAATGCTGGTGAAGCCGCTGAACTTGTACTTGAGGTTCACGTCGAGGAATTTGTCGGCTTTGGCATCGTAGCCGGCGACCCATTCCCATTGACCCGGACCTTTACCCTTGAAGATGATTTCGGCGCGGCGCAATTCACCATCGGCTTCGGTACCGTCGGGTACGTCACCGTTGAGGTTCTTTACGTCGTTGTCGAACCAGTTGGTATCACCTTGGAGAAGGCCTTCAAAGGTGACTTCGGAACCACCGATCACATCCAGAGCAATTTCGGCCGAGGCTGTGCTGGAAAGAGCGGCCAAAACGGCCAGTGCAAGTGCTTTGTGTGCAAGTTTCATGTTGAATTCCCGCTAGGGTGTGGAGATAGGGGAGCACTCTAGGACATGAAAGTTTCGTTAATGTGACAGTTTTGATTATTTCATCGTTTTATCTTTAAACTGACACAAATCGCGGATGACGCAGTTCACACATTCGGGTTTTCGGGCCTTGCAAACATAGCGGCCATGCAAAATCAGCCAGTGATGCGCATTCAATAGATATTCCGGCGGAACGGCTTTCATCAACTTGTCTTCGACTTCCCGCACCGTGCTGCCCCTGGCCAGACCGGTGCGATTGCCCACGCGGAATATGTGGGTGTCCACCGCCATGGTGGGTTGGCCGAATGCGGTGTTGAGTACGACATTCGCCGTTTTCCGACCCACGCCAGGCAGAGACTCCAGTGCTTCGCGATTGTCTGGCACTTCGCCGTTGTACTGCGCCTGCAGTATTTCGCAGGCGGCGATGACGTGTTTTGCCTTGCTATTGAACAGGCCAATGGTACTGATGTATTTCTTCAAGCCGGTTTCGCCCAGCTTCAGAATCGCCGCGGGAGTATTGGCGACCGGGAAAAGTTTTTTTGTCGCCTTGTTTACGCCGACATCGGTGGATTGCGCCGATAACATCACGGCAATCAGCAATTCGAACGGAGTCGAATAGATCAGTTCGGTCTTGGGATGGGGATTCAATTCTGCCAGGCGCGCGAACAACTCTCGACGATTTTCCAGTTTCATTCTGTTTTTACAGGCCTATGGTTTCTTGGATAGTTCGCGTTTCGCTTTTGCCCGCGCCAATGCCTGCGCCACGGCGTCGGGACTGGTGGACTGTTCCTTGCGTTCTTCCTGGCGTTGGTATTTTTCTTCCGCCACGCGAACCAGGCGAAGATTTCTGCGTTCGTAACGCAAACGCGCGGCGTCGCGTTTCGCCTGCTCGAGTGGGTCGATCGGAGTCACGATAAGGTTCCTGAATCAATGCCCGACGAATTGCGGTTTGCGTTTTTCAAGAAAGGCACTGGTGCCTTCTTTCATGTCGTCGGTGGAAAACGCGATCGCAAAGCCCTGGGTTTCGTAATCGAGGCCGACATCGAGCCCGGCTTCGCCGCCCAGATGAATCGCATCGATAACACCGCGCAATGCCTGCGGCGCCAATTGCGCCAGATGGGCCGCGAATTTTTCCGTTTCTTCCAGTAATTGGCTTGCAAGAAAAATGCGCGTGACCAAATTCAAGGCATGGGCCCGGGCGGCATCGATCGTTTGGCCGCTCAGGCACAGTTCAAGCGCAGGCCCGCGACCAGCCAAACGAAGAAGTCGTTGCGTACCGCCGAAACCGGGGATCAGGCCAAGGTTGACTTCAGGTTGACCAAATTTCGCAGTGTCTGCCGCAAATCGCAGGTGGCAGGCCATCGCCAATTCCATGCCGCCGCCCAGAGCAAAACCGTTCACCATGGCGATGACCGGTTTGCCGAGTTGTTCGATTTTCGACATCAGTTTTTGCCCGTGTCGCGAAAAATCGCGTGCCTGCACCGGAGTTAAGCCATTCATTTCTGAAATATCTGCCCCGGCCACGAAGGCTTTGGGTCCGGCGCCGGTCAATATCACCACGTTGACGGAGTCGTCCTGTGCCGCTTGGTCAAAGGCCATGTGCAATTCGCTGATCGTGGCCCTGTTTAGCGCATTGAGCTTGTCGGGGCGATTTAACGTGATGGTCCGCACGTGTTCTTTTTGCTCGATTACGAGATTTTGAAATGCCATGGAAACTCCAAATACTTGAATGTAGGGAACTTTGCCGCCAGTGCGGGGTCATTGCTAACGCGCCGGACTGGCCCGTCAGTGGCGGTTCAGCGTCAAGGCCGGTATCCTACCGCGTCTCGGGGCTGCAGTTAGTCCCGTTTATTTTACTGGAGATTCACTAAATGAAATTGCGTTTGTTGGCTGCCACTTTGGCGGCACTTAGTTTAACCGCCGGCGTTGCCATGGCCCAAACGGCAGCCCCTGCAAAACCGGCAGCTGCTCCAGCGCAACCACAATACACCGTGCCCGACAAAGCAACATTGAGTTATGCGCTGGGCTATGAGCGCGGCGCCATGATTGCGCGTTCCGGCACCGAAATCGATGCAGCGGCGGCTACCCGCGGTTTGCAGGATGCGATGGCGAAGAAAGCGCCTACGACGTCCGAAGACAAAATGGGCAATGCGCTGGGCTATTTCGAACAGAAAATGGAAAAAGATGCACGCGCCAATTTCGAAAAAGTTTCGCGTGAAAACAAAACCAAGGCCGACGCATTCATGGCTGCAAACAAAACGAAGCCGGGCGTGGTAACTCTGCCGGGCGGAGTCCAGTATCGCGTGATTCAGGCCGGTACCGGCGCCAAGCCAAGCGCGACCGGTTCCGTCGTTGCTCATATGCGCGGCGTGTTGTCGAGCGGCATTGCACTGGGCGATACCTTCACTTCCAGCCCGTTGGCACCGCCGACCCTGAAAGTTGCCGATATGCCGCCTGGCTTGCGTGAAGCCGTGTTGTTGATGCCGGTTGGCTCACGTTGGGAAATCACCATTCCACCAGAAAAAGGCATTGGTAAAGACTCCCGCGCACCGGGTGGTCCGAACCAGGCCATGGTCTACGACTTCCAGTTAGTCAACGTAAAATAAGAAATACAACGCGCCGGGAAACCGGCGCGTTTTTTTATATGAGCAATAATTTTCAACGCGCCATTTTGAGCCCATGCATCGGTATCTGTGTACTCGATCAGCAAGGATTGTGCGAGGGTTGCCATCGAAGCGGCCATGAAATCGCGTCATGGTCCGCCTATAGCGATGATCAGCGCGCCCATATCATGGACACCCTGTTACCCGGCCGCGAGTCCCAACGCGCGTGATCCGTGATTAATCCGCAAAAGTTTTTCGAATCCATTCCAGGTGCGTTGCACACTGTTGCGGCTACTCCCGCACATACGGCCTGGAATTACCACGAACTGATCGATCTGATATCGGAAAACGGTACGGCGATCCGACCGGCTGCCGTCCTGATCGGTTTGATCGAAAGGGATTCGGGTTTGCATGTCATTTTGACCCGGCGTACCGAAGCATTGCGGCACCATGCCGGGCAAATCAGTTTCCCGGGTGGTCGCATCGAAGAAATCGATATCGATCCGGTTGCCGCTGCGGTGCGCGAAGCCCATGAAGAAATCGGTTTGCTGCCGGCCCATGTCGAACCCCTTGGCTATCTGGATTCGTTCCTGACGATTACCGGATTTCATGTGTATCCTGTTTTGGCGAAAGTATCGGCGGATTTCATCGCCAAGGCGGATCCAAGCGAAGTCGATGAAATATTCGAAGTGCCGCTGGAGTTCGTGTTGAGCCCTCACAATGCCAAGCCGATCGAAATCGAATACCGCGGCAAGAATCGGACGATTATCGAATTCCAATACGGGCAATACCGGATATGGGGCGCCACTGCATCCATGCTGGTAAATTTCAGAAAACGGATTGAACAGGCGGGTTTGGAATGAACTGGAATACGATTGTTTCTGCCGAAGAATTGTCCAGACATCTTGATGATCCGGATTTGGTGATCGTCGATGCACGTTTTTCGCTAGGTGGCGCGAATGCCGAAGCCGGAGAAACCGCTTGGCGGGAATCGCATTTGCCGAATGCATCGTATGTGCACCTGGACCGTGATTTATCCGACAAGCAAAAACCCGCGCAATTCGGGCGGCATCCTTTGCCGAATGCCGATGATTTTTGCCATACATTGATGCGTTGCGGCATCTCGCGGCAATCGCAGGTGGTGGTTTACGACGCCAACGATGGTGCGATGGCCGCAGCGAGGTTCTGGTATTTGCTGCGCTTGCTTGGCCATGAAAAAGTGGCGGTACTCGACGGCGGTTTTGTCCATTGGTCGGAACTGGGGTTGCCGGTAAACAACGACGTGCCTGCCCATCTTCCTTCGCTTTATCATGCCGATTTCAACCAGATTCAAATCGTGAATGTCGATACCGTAAAAAATAATCTGGCAAGCAATGAATTTGTATTGCTCGATGCGCGTGCACCGGAACGTTACCGGGGCGAAGTCGAACCGCTGGATAAAGTCGCCGGCCATATTCCCGGTGCGTTGAACAGACCTTACGGCCTGAACCTCGAAAACGGACGTTTCCGTTCGGCGGAATTATTGAAACGGGATTTTCTCGGTTTGCTCGGCGAACATTCGGCTTCCGAAACGATCCTGTATTGCGGCTCCGGCGTCACCGCCTGCCACAATTTATTGGCGATGGAATTCGCCGGCTTGCCAGGCGCGAAAATATTTCCACCGTCCTGGAGCGGATGGATCAGCAACGCCGACAATCCGGTGGAAACGCAAAAATAAAATCGGACATGTCAAGAAAAAACGTATTTTCGTTTTTGTCATAATCCGGTAGTGCTGTGTAAGTAGCTTATGCATCGCCATGCGGCGAATCTTCCATTAGGTCTACACAGCCATGATCGGTCAAAAACTGCACTGGGCATTATTGCTCTCGCTTGTATTTCCAACCGGGCCGGCCTTGGCTCAAGACTCCATTCGCATAAACGGTTCAAACACTCTGGGTGACAGCATCGTGCCCGTGCTGGTGGAAGGGTGGATGAAGAAATTTGGCTACGGGCAAGTCGCTGTCACTCGACCAAAAGACGGATTAAAAAAAGTCTCCGCGAAACGTGACACGGATTCGATAGAAGTAGAAATACGGGGAAAAGGCAGCCGGCCCGGATTTCAGGATCTAGTCAACGGCGACACGGAAATCGCGATGATGTCGCGACCGTTGTCTGCGAAGGAAATCGATGATGGCTGGCAGCTTGGCAATCTGAATTCGCCTGATCAGGAACACGTGATTGCATTGCAGGCGATCACGGCCATTGTGCACCCAGGGAATCAAATTGCAGGGCTGGACGCTGCGCAGCTGAACAAAATAATTTCTGGCGATATTACCGATTGGAAGCAACTGGGCGGCAAGCCGGGCGCCATTCGACTGCATATTGCACGTCAGGGAACAGGCTTGTCCGAACTGCAGGTTGCAATTTTGAATTCGGCTGCCATTGTCCGCAGCGCACAGCTCCATGCTGACTCGAAAGCGATTCGGGCGGCGATTTCTGCGGACGCCAATGCCATCGGCATTGCGGAATTTTCGACGAGTACAGGCGCATTCAAGGCGCTCCCGATCCGCGTTGCCAACCGTCTTATTCCTGCAGACCAGCTGCATATCAAGTCCGAGGATTACCCTCTGACGCGGCGACTGTATTTCTATACTGGGCAGATTGTGACGGCACTTGGTCGTGGATTCGTGACCTACGCGGAATCCGAGGAAGGACAGCGTTTGCTCGCAGCGCATGGCTACTTGAGCCTAGCACCCATGGTGGGCCCGGTAACGCAGGAAAAGAATTTGCCCGCGGAATATTCGCAATGGATTGACGGTGCTTCAAGAATGTCGCTTTCTTTCCGTTTCGGCAGCGCGTTTTCGATTTTCGACAGTCGCGGTGCGCAGGATCTGGCACGATTGAAAGACTTTATGCAACGTCCCGAAAACAGGAATCGCAAAGTGATATTGATTGGCCATGCAGAAAAGCAATCATCCAATTACATGGCGAACTCGGTCAGCAATGAATATGCCGATTTGGTGGCAACGTCGCTCATGGAAATTGGCATCAATCCGATGCGCGTTAGAGGAGTGGGCTACAGTTTGCCGCTTACGTTGGCTGGCAATGGCGTTTATCGAAATCGACGTGTGGATATCTGGTTGCGTTAGAGGTTCAGTCCTTTCCGTGTGGCCTGCGCTGCTTTTCTGTCGCGCGCTTTATTTTTTTAAGCTGGAGTTCGGCCTCGGTTTTCTCAACAAGGTCGATCCAGCATTTGTCATTGCTGCTGGCGGACACAACGCCGCCATTGACAATCAACACATCCGAAATGACGGATGAAGAATCCATTCGCACGTAGGTTCTGGATTTTGCAACAACGGTTACGTGAATATTGCCGCACTCGATATTCCACCAGTCGTCGCGAATGGGTGTAATGAGGTATTCGCCAGGCTTTACATTGAGCTCGATGAATCTGTTGTTCCTGAGCTCGCCAATGATGGTTTCATTCACCTTGATGTTGGGTGACCCGGCTAGATTGGCTAGCCTGAATGGTCGATAGAGCACAAGCGTTCCATAGTCCGGCTCACTCTCCACGGGAGACTGCTCATAAACGATTTTCATGGTTTCAACAGCAGCTACTGGCATTTGCTTGTCGGAAGATTGCCCGGTGTCTTCGGCACTGGCCGACAAGGCGGACAAACAAAAAATCATTGCCAATATAATGAGCCTCACCAGTGCGTCTTTCATCTATTTGCCGAGTTTAGCCATCACTGCTTTAAGCGCTTCCTGCGTATCAGCCGAATACCAACCAGACACGAACATTTCAAGATCGGCATCCTTGAATGACGATAATGCATTGACGACATCGGCGCGCGCAATTTTCCGCGTCGCCAGCATCGGCGTAGAGGGCAGGGCGAGGGTGGCATCAAGCCAGATTTTCGCGGTTTCGACAACCTTGGCCTGGTCGCAAAGTACATCCACCAGTCCAATTTGGTGTGCGTGTTCCGATTCGATCATCGCCCCGGCAACGATCAAGCGTTCAGCCCGTTGAGCACCAATCACGCGACGCATCAAATATTGAATTGCTTCCGGAACTGCCAAGCCGACTTGTGTTTCATTTAGCCCGATCCGGAATGGTCCGTGCGCCATCACGCGGTAATCGCAGCACAGCGCCAATACGC
>CAZPCE010000054.1:0-12446 GCA_964584915.1 uncultured Arenimonas sp.
CCTGTGTGTGCATCATCGAATTTGGCAGCATGATATGACCGGCATGTGGTCAATTCTTCACGACTGTTCAGTCGCAACCGGCTAAAATCCAATCCAAACCGTTTCAAGGAAATTGAATGTCGTCACTACCGCGCGTGCAATCCCCGGCCCGTCGTCGCTGGCTCTGGCCTGTCGTCATCGTCTGTGTTCTGGCCGCCGCCGCTTATTGGTTTCTTGGTTCTCGTGCTGACAAGGGCGAGCAAGGGTATCGAACCGATGCCGTTACACGTGGCGAAATTCGTACAGCGATTTCCGCAACGGGAACCTTGAGCGCAACGGCAACGGTGGATGTCGGCACGCAGGTGTCGGGCATATTGCAATCCGTTGATGTTGACTACAACGATGCCGTCAAGAAAGACCAGGTCATCGCCCGAATCGATCCGAGTACTTACCAGGCTCGTCTGGATCAGGCCAATGCATCGCTTGCCAGTGCCCGCGCCGGATTGAACGAAGCGCAGGCAAGTGCACGCAATGCGGAAGCCGATTATTCCCGCAAAGCGGATCTGGCCAAGCGCCAATTGGTATCGCGCACCGATGCCGACCTCGCTTTGTCGGTGCGTGACCAGGCACGTGCACGAATTGTTTCGGCCAATGCTCAGGTGAAGCAACAACAGGCGAATGTCGATAGCGCACGACTGGATCTGGAAAAAACCGTGATTCGTTCGCCGGTCGATGGCGTGGTGCTCTCGCGTGCGGTCGAGCCTGGGCAAACCGTTGCCGCGAGTCTGCAAACGCCGGTGCTGTTCAAGATCGCCGGTGATTTGCGGCAAATGGAAATCGTGCTGGCGATCGATGAAGCCGATATAGGACAAGTGAGAAACGGCCAATCGGTAAAATTCAGCGTGGATGCTTTCCCTGACCGTAATTTTCGCGGCAAGGTAAAGCAGATTCGTCTTGCCGCAACGAATACTTCGAATGTCATTACCTATCCAGTCGTGGTGGAAGTTGAAAATGGCGATCAGACGTTATTGCCGGGTATGACCGCGAATGCCGAGATCGAAATCAGCAATCGCGACAACGTTTTGAGCATTGCCAATGCCGCATTGCGTTTCAAACCAAGTGATGCGGCAAGCCAGACAGCGACCGCAGGTGCCGGTGCACAGGCGCGCAATGGCGTGATGATTTCCGAAAGCCTGGCCAAGGTGGCCGATGGCCTGAAGCTGGATGCCAACCAGCGTGCCGCATTCGATACCGCCGCCGCGGCGATGCGTGAACGCGCTGAAGCGATGCGCAAGGCGGCAGCGGCAAGAGCCGAAGGACAGGCCGCAGGTTCCCGTACTTTTGGCGGACCGGCAGGTGGCGGTCAACGACAAGGCGGTAACGGCAATGGTGGGGATGGTGCACGTCGCATGGCCGAACGCATGAAACAATCGTTCGCGCCATTTCGTTCGATGTTGTCACCCGAACAGCAAAATACCTGGGATGCGGAATTGGCGGTTTTGGCGACCGCCAAACGTGCGCCGGTCTATAAATTGGTCGATGGAAAACCCGAACAGCTTACCGTTCGTCTGGGTTCATCCGATGGTACCCGTACCGAAATCATGGGTGAGGGATTGGCCGAAGGCGACTTGATCATCATCGGCAGCGCACGCCCGACCGATAGCAAATGAATAATAATTTCGTGATTGAAACGCAGGCCTTGAGCAAGATATACCATCCCGGCACACAGGCCGAGGTGGTTGCATTGAATGCGGTCGATTTGAAAATTGCGGCAGGCGAGTTTGTCGCGATCATGGGTGCATCGGGATCGGGAAAGTCGACTTTGATGAATCTTGTCGGCTGTCTCGATAAACCAAGCTCGGGCCGCTATCTGTGTGATGGCGTGGATGTCTCGACACTTGATCGGGAAGAACTTGCAAAGCTGCGCCTGAGCAAATTGGGCTTCATCTTCCAGGGCTTTAATCTGCTTACGCGAATGGATGCCCTGCACAACGTGATGATGCCGCTCGGGTATGCGAATACCCCGATTGCCGAGCGTATGTCGCTGGCACAAAAGGCATTGGATGCCGTGGGCTTGAGTGGTCGTGCGACCCATCTTCCGGGCGAGCTCTCCGGTGGTCAGCAACAGCGGGTCGCGATTGCGCGCGCCATCATCAACAACCCGCCGATCATTCTTGCCGACGAACCCACCGGCGCGCTGGATTCAAAAACCGGCGAAGAAATTCTGGATTTGTTCAAGCGACTCAAGAACGAAGGCCATACGATGGTGTTGATTACCCATGACGCAAAAGTTGCCGAACACGCCGATCGGATCTGCGTAATGCGTGATGGCAAGTTATTCGAAGGGGAGAAAGCGCCATGACGCTGAACGATACCTTGCGAACAGCCGTCTTCGCATTGCGCGGCAACTGGGTTCGCAGTGCACTGACATCGCTTGGTGTGATCATTGGTATCGCAGCGGTAATCATCATGGTGTCGGTCGGTCAGGGCACCCAGTCGGAAATCAATAAATTAGTCTCCGGTCTTGGTTCGAACCGTCTTGATATCAGTTCGGGCGCCGGCAATCAGGGTGGCATTCGCACCGGAGCCGGAAGCCAGTGGACATTGACCGATGATGATGCGGCCGCCATTCGTGCGCAGATTCCGGAAGTGCAATATGTCGCCGCCGGTATTCGCGGCGGCAGTCAATTGGTCTATGCGGAAAACAACTGGTCCACCAGCTGGCAAGGCGTGCAACCGGATTTTTTCGACATCAACAACTGGAAAATTGCGCAGGGCGAAACCCTGCAGGCGCAGGATTACAGCAGTGCGGCAAAGTCGGTGGTGATTGGTGAAACCGTGCGCCTGAATCTGTTCGGCGAGGAAGATGCCATCGGCCAAAGTATCCGCATCGGGAAAGTACCGTTCAAGGTCGTTGGCGTTCTGGCGCCGAAAGGACAGGGCGGGTTTGGCCAGGATCAGGACGACATCGTCATGATTCCACTGGAAACCGCGCGCCGTCGCTTGTCCGGTTCGACTGCAAGACCGCCGGGTGCCGTGCAACAGGTTGCGATCGGCGTTACGCGTGCTGAAGACCTTGCTTACGTGCAGGAAGAAGTGGAAGTGCTGATGCGCGAACGCCACAAGATTGCACCGGGCGCGGAAGACGATTTTTCCGTTCGCAACATTGCCGAAATCGTCGCAACGCGAACCGCGGCGACGAAGGTGATGTCTTATTTGCTCGGCGCCGTTGCCGGCATTTCATTGTTGGTCGGTGGTATCGGGATCATGAATATCATGCTGGTCTCGGTGACCGAACGTATTCGTGAAATCGGATTGAGAATGGCGGTGGGCGCCGGGCCTGGCGACATCCAGCGGCAATTCCTGGCCGAAGCCATGTTGATTTCCTTCGGCGGCGGAGCGATCGGCACCGCGATTGGCGTGCTGGGCGCATTGGCGGTATCGAAATTCAGCCAGGACCTTCCGGTGCAACTCGATTGGCAAGTCGTCGTGCTGGCAGTCGTGTGCTCGGTGAGTACCGGATTGTTTTTCGGTTTTTATCCGGCGCGAAAAGCATCGCAGCTTGATCCGATCGAAGCGTTGCGACATCAGGGATAAACCTCGAGCATTGTTCATGCATGAAAAAGGGATGCCGAGGCATCCCTTTTTTTGTCCGATCATCTGCCGATTTCAATGATGCCTGGCGCCTGTGCCGCTCAACATGGCGTAAAGCTGGTCTTTTAGATGCAAGCGTGTTTTCTTTTGCTCTTCAAGATATTCATCGGTGTTGGGTTCAATCCCGTTTTCAATTCTGACGATAGCCTTGTCGACCTCTTCGTAGTTTTCGAAAAGATTCGAGAAATGCTTGTCGGACATTTTCAATGCGTGGATTTTTTCCCGGAATTCCGGAAATTCCAGAATCAGCGGATGGTGATCTACCAGGTTCATGTTTGTTCCTCAAAAGTGTTTGTCCACATCTGCAGTGTGTACTTTTGAAAAAAACGGCATTTGATTTCAGTCAAACAAGCCGCGCGGCGAGTATCGGTCCGGAAATCGGCGGAGGCATGATTTCGATCAAATCACGGATTTTTTTCGGGCGTAGACTCCAATCGTTCCATCCATGGTTGCCAGACACATGCCCCAACAGGCGGATGACCGACTTAAAGCGTACGCGCTGGGCCAACTCCAGCGGGCCTTTACCTGCCTCGGTTGGCGTGGCTCGCATTCGCATGCGGGCGTGCATCAGGCCCGAAAATCGATGCGTCGCGTACGGGCTTGTCTTGCACTGGGGGAATCCGCCCTCGGTGCCGGGGCGGGAATGCTGGATGAAGAGTTGTCGAAAATATGCGAAAGCCTTTCCGCTCTCCGGGATGCTCAGGCGCGGGTCGAAAGCCTGGATCGTTTGCTGGAAAAGCATCCGGAACACGAAGTCCGCTCTTGTCTGTTGGCAGCCAAACGCTTGGCCATGACGGCCAGAGCAGAAGCAATGCGAAATGAACAAGCGATCGACAAGGATTTTCTGACGCGGCGTGAACGTCTTCGGGTATTGTCGGCTGCGATGCCGGTGTTGCCTTGGCAGCACATCAACGACGAATGCTTGTCCGTTTCGATTCTGCATTCGGTAAAAGCTTGCGATGCGGCAGCCGAAATCGCATTGAGCCACGGCAGCGAAAAAGACTGGCATCGCCTCCGCCGCCGCCGCCGTCGATTGATCCAGCAATATACTGCATTGGAGCATTGCGGCATCGAGTTGCCCGCGATTCCGGCCCCCGATCGCAAGCTCGGCACTTTGTTGGGTGAAGCGCAGGATATTTCCATACTGCGGGATTTTTTCAAGCAGCATGACGGCTTGTCGGAACAAAACGCGAAGCTGCTGCGCAAATTTCTGAAACACGAATTCAGGCACTTGAGTGCCGAAGCAATGGCGGGCTGATAGTCCGGTCATTTCATTCCGGTACCATTTGGAAATTCGGAATGCTTCAACCTTGTAGACAAACCGCTTGCAAGACTGGCAAAGGTGCTATGGTCTTCATGTTGAATCGATAGATTCATGGCCGTAATTCGGTTTTTTGTACGTTGGGCAATAATGAAACAACTCAAAATTCGTGAGCGTATTCTGTTTTCATTGCCACCAAATGAGGATTGCATCACGTGACCGAGACTGTGCCGCCATACAAGAGCGCGCCGCGTTTGACCCGGAAGCAGCTGGTCATCGTCTTCTGTCTTGCATTGGGTTTGCTGTTCACCGTTGCCGCCCTTGCCTGGCAACAAAGTCGGCGTGAAGCGCTTGCCCGCGACATGGTCACGCATACCTTGCTGGCGTTGAAGCAGGCGATTGAGCTGGAAAACGCCGCGCTTGGGATGGAAGCGGGCCAACGCGGTTTTTTGATATCGGGTCAGGCGACGCAACTGGCCTCACGCGATGCGGGTTATGCCGAAGCAAGCCGCTTGGTCCATGCGTTGATGGCCCTGATTGGCGACAATGGCGAACAGCTTGAACGCCTTGAAGAATGCGCATTGGGCATCGATAAACGTTACGCCATCATGCAGTCGAATTCCGCATTTGCGGCTAACGAAAACCTTACGAAGGCGCGTGCCCGTTTCCATGCCAGCGGCGAGGGCTCGATCGAACCGGTACGCAAGATATTGGCTTCGGTAAGGCTTGAAGAAAACCGCTTGCTAAACAAACGACTGAAGGCATATGAAGAAAGGCGTGCACAGTTTCAATGGATGCTGATGGGCGGTATCGGGCTTGCCATTGTGTTGCTGGGTGCTTGCGCTTTTGCTTTGCTGCGCCAGCTTGCCTATAGCGAACACGTTGCCGCGGAGCTTGCACAATCGAATGAACAGCTGAAGTTTGCTTATGAAGTTTCGAAAATCGGCAACTGGGAATTGAACATGGTTACCGGAAAGACAAAACGTTCATTGCTGCATGACCAGATATTCGGCAACAAGACGGCGTTGGATGAATGGGGCTACGACTCCTTTGCCCGATATGTCCACCCGGAAGACGCCGAACGTGTTGACGCACTTTTCCAGAAAGCCACGGTCGATGAAGTTCTAAATTTCGAATGCCGCATTTTATGGCAGGACAAAAGCCAGCACTGGATTTCGGTGAATGGACGAATCTACGAAACAATCGACGGTGACCGGAGCAGAATGCTCGGCACCATTGCCGACATCACCGCCAGGAAAGAAGCCGAGCAGGCAATCTCGCAACTCAATCGCGAATTGCTTGGCCGCACCACGGAATTGCAGGCATCCAATCAGGAACTTGAAAGTTTCAGCTATTCCGTTTCGCACGACCTGCGCGCGCCACTTCGCCACATAGACGGTTATGCACGCATGCTGTCGGAAGATGCTGCGGATCAGCTGGAGCCGGAATCGCTACGCTATCTGCAGACGATCATCGGCAGTGCAAGACGCATGGGCATGCTGATTGACGATTTGTTGGCGTTCTCGCGCCTGGGTCGCAAGCCATTGGAAAAGCATAAGGTCAATATGCAGGATCTGGTTTCCAGTGTGCTCAATGATTTGTCTTCGGGTAAAAGCGACCTTATCGGTGAAATGAAAGTGTCCGCATTACCGGCGATTTCCGGGGATCCGGCCCTGTTGAGACAGGTATGGACCAATCTGCTCTCCAACGCGATCAAATACACCGCTCCGCGGGGCGATAAGGCGCGTATTGAAGTTGCCGCCGAACAGCATGGCGATCGTGTTCATTATTGGGTCAAGGACAACGGTGTAGGCTTTGACATGCGCTATGCGGACAAGCTGTTCGGCGTATTCCAGAGAATGCATCCGCAAGACGAGTTTGAAGGTACCGGAGTCGGTCTGGCGATTGTGCAGCGTATTGTCATTCGCCACGGCGGCCGTGTTTTTGCGATGGCCGAAAAGGACAAGGGCGCCTGTTTTTCGTTTGAGTTGCCCATCAGCGAGGTGACAAATGAATAAGTATCAGACGGTCGAAATTCTGCTGGTGGAAGACTCGGCGCATGATGCGGAAATGACAATGCGGGTGCTCAAGCGCCGCGGAATCGTCAACGAGATTGCCTGGGTGAAAGACGGTGTCGAGGCGGTCGAATATCTTTTCTGCGAAGGCGAATACACCGAACGCGACAATGGCATGCCGAAACTGGTGTTGCTCGACATGAAAATGCCGCGCATGGATGGCTTGCAGGTACTCAAGCAGCTCAAGAGCTCGGAGAAGACTAAGCACATCCCCGTCATCATGCTGACTTCATCGCAGGAGGAGAGCGATCTCATGAACAGCTATTCGCTCGGCGTTAACAGCTACATCGTCAAGCCGGTTGATTTCGAACAGTTCGATGAAACCATTGCCCAGGTTGGAATGTACTGGGCGGTAGTGAACCACGCGCCGGGCTAACAGGAGAAATTGCACATCATGGATTCGTCAGTCGTGCCCTTGCGTGTTTTGGTGGTGGATGATTCGCCTGCGGACGTAGCGCTGAATATCCGTGCCCTGAATGATCTTGGCCGGCCGATATTGACTGAAGCAGTCAGTAGCGCCGTCGCATTGCGTGAAGCGCTGGTGCGTTTCTTGCCCGATGTCATCCTGAGTGATTTCTCGATGCCGGGTTTCAGCGGCCAGGAAGCGCTGGAGATAGCCAGTGAAATCGCACCCGATATCCCTTTCATTTACGTATCGGGAACCATTGGTGAGGAGTTGGCCATCGAAGCCATGCAGCGTGGCGCCTCCGATTATGTGCTGAAGGACAATTTGCGTCGGCTACAGCCGGCGATCGAACGGGCATTGCTTGCCGCGGAGCAAAGCCTTGAACGGAAACGCATGCAATTGGCGTTACGCGATAGCGAAGAACGTTTCAGAGCGATTGTGGAAACGACCGAAGACTGGATCTGGGAAATGGATCTCAATGGTCAGCATATCTACAGCAACGACAGCGTCGCCGGAATACTGGGCTATACGCCGGAAGCGCTGATGAAAAAAGGTTCGCTTGAGCTGCTGGTGGACGAGGATCGCAAGCGGGTTGAGACGAAACTGCCCGAACTGATTGCCGCGAAACAGGGCTGGAACAACTGGGTGCTCCATTGGCGGCACCGCGATGGCAGCATTCGCCTGCTTGAAAGCAAGGCGCAACCGCTACTAAACGCCAACGGGGAAATGACCGGATACCGCGGCATTGATCGCGATGTCACTTTGCGGATGCAACAAGCGAGCAAGATTGAACAGCTGGCAAGGATACAGGCAGTGCTTAGCGCGCATGGCAATGCCGTGTTGCGTGCCGGGGACGCCAATGAGTTGCTCGATTTGACCTGCCGCGTTGCGGTGGAGCAGGGGCATTTCAAGGCAGCGTTGATCAGCCAACGCATGCCCGGAAATCTTTTGGTGATGACCAATTCCTATGGCGACGAGACCGTGATCGGCATGCTTGCCGCATTGGGTCCGGTACCCCTGGAAAATTCCAGCGAACAAGAGCGCCCATCCGCGCGCGTTTTCCTGCAGGAAAAAAGAATCAATATCCCGGATTTTACCAAATCCGATTTGCCCGAATTTTTGCGCGAGGGGGCAGCGCGGGCAGGTGTGTCGGCCCAGATCGTGTTGCCGATAGGTTCGCCGCCTTGGGCCGTACTGAACCTGTTTTCGGAAACGACGCAGGAATACGACAGCGAAGAAATTGCCCTGCTCGAACGGCTGACGGCAGAAATCGATTATGGCCACGATTTCATCGCGAAGAGCGAACGGCTGGAGTATCTGGCCTATCACAATGCGGTAACCGGCTTGCCGAGTCGCACATCGTTTGGCGAGCTGATCGGGCCACGACTCGAGCGGAATCCGCATGTCGTGGCAATGATGGATATCGACCGCTTCCGTTACTACAATAATTCGCGCGGACGTGGTTTCGGCGACAGTCTGCTGCGCGAAGTATGCTCGCGGCTGATGACGCTCATGCCGGAGGATACGTTGTTTACCCATCCTGGCGATGACGCCTTCCTGTTTGCCTATCCTTCGGCCGAGGATATCGAAGCGTCGGTAGCCCGCGTTGAAACGATTTTGAAAAATTGCTGCGAACAGCCTTTCCTTGTCGATGGCGAGGAAATCAATCTCGGTCTGCATGCCAGCGTAATGCTGGCGCCGGCGCACGGCACGAATGCCGAGCAAATCGAACAGGATTTGATTGCCGTGCTGGCCGAAGCGCAGAGCCGCGACCAACCGGTGCTCGCGTTTACCGAAGAAGTGCGTTCGCGTGCTTCAAGGCGCTCGGAACTGGAACGCGATTTGCGAAATGCATTGCAGCAGGAGCAGTTTGAATTATTCCTGCAACCGAAATTCAATTCGGCGCTGCATCGCCTGACCGGTGCCGAAGCATTGTTGAGATGGCGGCATCCGGAACGCGGCCTGGTTTCGCCGGCGGAGTTCATTCCGGTACTGGAAGAAACCGGACTTATCATCGACGTTGGTGCCTGGGTACGTCGCGAAGGTCTTGCGATATGGCGACGCTGGCATGCGCACGGGCATTCGGGCTTCCGGATCGCGGTGAACGTATCGGCGCGCGAATTGCGCCACGCCAATTTCATCGACGATTGCACTGCGTTGCTCAAGCGTTCCAACCGCGAACACGGTCTTGACATCGAAGTCACCGAAAGCTTGTTCATGGACGATATCGGCAAATGCATTCGCGTGCTGCAGGCGCTCCGCGACCTGGGATGCAAAATCGGTATCGATGATTTCGGCACCGGTTATTCATCATTGAACTACCTGTCGCGATTGCCTGCCGACGTCCTGAAAATCGACCAGAGTTTCACCTCGGCGGTTGCCTCGAGTCCGGATACCCTGTCGTTGGTAACCAACATCATTGCGTTGGCGCATTCACTAAAACTGTGCGTGGTTGCGGAAGGCGTGGAAGAGGAGGAGCAAGCAAAATTGCTGCGCCTGCTCCGTTGCGACGAATTGCAGGGGTACTTGCTCGGCCGGCCGATGCCGGTGCAGGAATTCGAGAAAACATTCCTGGGCTTATAGAACATTCAGCACCAGACCTCGGTAGGTTGCGCATTGATCCAGCGGTTCGGCGTCGGTCGATCTGGTTTACTCGAACCGAACACGTGTGGCTAAGCGCTCGCATAGGTTGATGGCTTGGCTGCAGAATCCTGGTTCCGCTTGTGTCGTGAACAAAAAAGGGGCGGACTGATGTCCGCCCTTTCGCTATTGCGTTACTGTCTTGTTTAGCGGATCGACTGCAACCCGAGAATCGTGATGAGTACGGCACTGAGCAATGAATCGGAACCGTTGCTGCTGTGGCCATATCTGCGGCGGCCGTAATAACCGTCTTCATAACCGCGTTGAAAGCCCTGGCGGAAATAATAGTTGTAGTCGTCCTGCTGGACGTAATAGCCGTTGTAGCCGTAGTTGGCATCTTCGTAAATGTACGAATCGCGATACGAGTAGCGCCAATGGTCCTGCTGATCGGCACGGCCGGCGCGCATGCCCTCCTGGTAACCGTAATTCAGGGCCTGGCGAAGAATGCCGGCACCGTATTGGTTGGTTTCGTAATAACGGCCGCCGCGGTTGTAGCGATAGGTTGATGCAGTATAGAAATACGGATCGTTGTTGTAATCGTAACGGTCATTTTGATAGCGCAACTGTTGCTGGCGCATGCGTTCGTAATACTGCTGCTGGTAGTTGTATTGCGACACGCGTTTTTGCTGTTGCAGCTGCAGGCCATGCTGGCGCGAATTATTCTGTCGTTTTGCGACATTGCGTCGATACTGCGTCACGCGCTGTTGTTGCTGCACGATAAGCACGCGCTGTTGTTGTGGCGGTAAACGTCTTGCGTTTTTCGAATCGCGTTGCTGCTCAGGACGTTCTTGTGATTTTAGCGCGACAATTTTTTGCGGCACGGTTTGATTCCGGCCGGCACGGTCCGTAGCCACGGGGCGCTGAACGTCTTTCTGCCTGCGGTTTTCGTTGTCACGCGCGATTTTCTCGCGGTCCGTTTTTTCGCGTTCGAGTTTTTGACGCGAAGCACGCATCTGGACTTCATTTTCCTGCTTGCGTTCGGCCTGCTCTATGCGCGGCAACTGGCTTGCCGGTTGTGGTGCGCGTTTTTGTTCTGGAATGCCTTGCACCCGCTCCTGACCTTTTTGTCGCGGCTTTTCCGAATCCCGTTTGTCTTTCTTGTCTTTTTCAATCTGCTGTTCCAGACCTTTAGGTTGTGCTTGCGCCAGGGCCGAGGCGCTGAAGCCGACGAAGGCCGTGCCTATGAAAACAGCCAGCAACGCACGATTAAAATTATTGATCTTCATTGAATATCTCCGAAAGAGTCCGGGCATTTCCGGCGCGAACCGGGCAAGGCGCTGCATGTACAACTGCAGCATGCGCTTTGTTCCATGAACGGGTCTGTACGTTGAAGCACACCGATTGCGAAAAACATGGCGGCGGTTCATGCATGCGTGGTCCTGATGATGATCATGGCAGTCACGACAATACTAAATAGGGGTGTCTGTTCGCTGACGCACATTGCGCCGTGACCCGCAAAAGCGCCGTTCATGCAGGCACCCTCATCATGCGGCCATCCCGTCAAACATGAAATCTAAAAAATGAAAATCGATACTTTGCTGAAATTAGCGCTGATCAACTCTCTGCTTGCCTTGTCCATATCCAACGCATTCGCCGCTACCGGAACGCCGGTGGCATTGACGGCGGATGCGGTCAATGACGCAACACTGCTTGAAGTGGTGGATGCAAAAGCCAGCCGCGTTGCGACACTGCGTGCTCAGATATTGCTTGATCGTGCGCATTTCTCGCCGGGTGAAATCGACGCGGCATTCGGCGGCAACATGCGCAAGGCGATCATGGCCTACCAGGCCAGCAAAAGCCTGACGGTTACCGGCACGATTGACGCTGCCACCTGGGCTTCATTGAATACCGACGATTTGCCTGTCTTGTCGACATACACCATTTCCGAAGCGGATGCCGCCGGTCCGTTCTTGGCGATCCCCACAGGCATGCTGGCGAAATCGAAACTGCCTGCATTGGGTTATTCCTCATCGGCGGAAGCGCTGGGTGAAAAATTCCACGTCAGCCCGCGTTTGTTGCAGCAATTGAATGCCGGAAAGAACTTCAACACCGCCGGCGAACAGATCATCGTCCCTAACGTGTTATCGCCGGAGCCGCTGCCCGCCGCTGCGAAGGTGGTCGTTGACCGTTCCGATGCATCGGTGTCATTGATGGATGCGGCGGACAAGGTGATTGCGCGTTATCCGGCATCCACCGGCAGCGTGCATGATCCTTTGCCGGTCGGTGACTGGAAAATAAACGGTGTCAGCGCCAATCCGGTTTTTCATTACAACCCGAAACTTTTCTGGGATGCAAAGCCGAAAAGCGAAAAAGCCAAGATACCGGCCGGTCCGAATAACCCGGTCGGCACCGTCTGGGTAGACCTTTCCAAGGAACACTACGGCATCCACGGAACGCCCGAGCCATCGTCGATCGGCAAGACCGAATCGCA
>CAZPCE010000055.1:0-12444 GCA_964584915.1 uncultured Arenimonas sp.
ATGTCGGACCTGATTTCGGGTCGCATCAACCTGCAGCAATTCAAGGGCTTCGCGGCCTGCGGCGGTTTCAGTTACGGCGACGTTCTGGGTGCCGGTCGTGGCTGGGCAACCTCCATCCTCGAACGCCCGGCAATTCGCCAGCAGTTTGCGGATTTTTTTGCCCGTAGCGACAGTTTCAGTCTCGGCGTCTGCAATGGCTGCCAGATGTTGGCGCAATTGAAAGCCATGATTCCGGGTGCGGAGCATTGGCCGCGTTTCCTGCGTAACCGTTCCGAACAATTTGAAGCGCGATTGTCGCTGGTTGAAGTGCAGGCATCGCCTTCGCTGTTTTTCGCCGGTATGCAGGGCTCGAGAATTCCGATCGTGGTTTCACACGGGGAAGGGCGCGCCGTTTTCGATGCGCCGGAACATATCGTGCAGGCGCAGATTGCATTGCGTTTCATTGACGGCAACGGTGCCATGGCGGCCGATTATCCGTTGAATCCGAACGGTTCGCCCGAAGGCATTACCGGTTTGACCAGCACCGATGGACGAAGCACCTTATTGATGCCGCACCCTGAACGCGTGCATCGCACGGCGCAAATGAGTTGGCACCCGGCCGACTGGCAGGAGTCATCGCCGTGGTTGCGTATGTTCCGCAACGCAAGGGTTTGGGTTTCCTGAGCAGGGACAGGTCGCGTGCTACCGCGACCTGAACGAATATCGCCTGAAGCTTGTCCTGTTTTCTCCTTTCTTACCGTTTATTTAACTTGTGGCGATAGATGCACGCTTCGCCATCAAAGTATTTAACAATTCTGGAGATTTACATGAAAGTACAACTTTTTGCTCTGATGCTTGCCGTTGCAGCCCCATTGTCTGCTCAGGCTGCAGATACCAACAAGAGTTACATCGAATTCGGTTATGCCGAAACCGGTACCCCGCTGACCGATTTGTATAGTTCGTTTATCCATGACTACCGTGGCGGCGCCATCAAGGGCCAATGGGCATTCAGTGAAAAATGGAATGTCAGCCTGGGTTATGCGGAAGGTGGTTCCGGCAATAACGCACTGGATCTGGACGGCAAATGGAGCCTGGGTCTTGGTTTCAGAAATCCCATTTCCGACAATGTCGATTTACTGGTCGGATTGAATTATCAAGACGTCAGCGAAGGGTTCAGCGGCAGCAGCATCGACAGCCAGGTCTGGGGCGTTGAAATCGGCGTTGCCGGCGGTGGCGACAAGTTCACTGGTGAAGCCGCAGTCGGTTATGAAAGCTGGGATGCCGATATTTCATCGAACGTGCTGAATGACGACCAGGCCTATCTGCGTTTGAACGGTGGTTACAACTTCAATGAAAATTGGAGTCTGCAAGGTGAATACAAAGTCGGCTTTGGTGATTCCAATACCGCATTCATCGGTGCACGTTACAGCTTCTGATTCGTTTCCGTTTGAAACAAAAGCCCGGCAATGCCGGGCTTTTTCATGCGCGAAGTTTTTCCCGCATGCCTTCAAGTTTTTCGGAGTACGGCAGCCAGCGGCCAACCCCTTCACGGTTAATGCCGGAGCGCACTTGCGAACTGCTCGCCGTGGAAACGGGGCGCTGGTCATTTTCGATCGCGAGATAGTCCGGTTTGAAATCCAGGCCGCAGAATGCAAACAAATCCCGTGTACTCCTGTCGGGATTTTCGATTATGCGGGAGTGGTCGCACTCATGAATGCGGCCGGGCAGTTCATTCTGCAAGCCATTCATGAAAGCCCGATAGCCAAGATAATGGGTTGCCATCTCGTCGGGGTTGTAGCTGTGTTCATAGCCGTGGTCGAAACATTCCTTCAATTGCGAATAACAGGTGTCCATTGGATCGCGCACGCTGTGGATAATGATTGCCTGCGGAATGGCTTTCGCAATGAAGGCCGCCAGTAAATAATTCGGCGGCAGTTTGTCGATTACGAATTTGCTGCCGTCAGCACGCCATTTGACGTGCTCAAGATAGCGCTGGCCAAGGTTCGACAGATCCTGCGCGGCAACGCGTTCGGCTGCCTGGATGGAAACAAAGCCGCTGTGCGGCAAGTCGGCGCACCAGTGTAGCTGGTGGATGAAATCGAACAGTTCGCCTCCGACACTGACATCGGGATGTTGCGCCAGCAAACGCTCAAGCAAGGTGCTGCCGCTGCGTGGTTGTCCCAGGATGAATATCGGTGTTGGATAAGCTTCATCCAATATCGGTTGGCCGGATTTCAAGTTTGGCGTCAACGAAGCCAGACGCTCGAACAATGCGGATTCATTCGCGGCGTTGTAGCGTCTTTCGTTTCTTTTCGCACGCCATGCTTTTTCCAGCGCAGGCCAAGCATTCGAATGATCACCAAGATCGTCCAGTTCCTTGAAGAGTGCATACGCCAGTTGCGCTTCGGACCTGCTGCCGGATTTGCAGCGAGCGAGCATTTTCCGCAAATGGTCGACATGCTGTAGTTCGGGCGTTGCGCGCCTTATCAACGTACGCCCCAGATAAGCCTGTGCATTTTGCGGATCCAGCCTTATCGCCTTGTCATAGGCGGCGTAAGCCTCGTTGCGACGATCATGAAACCGCAGGATTTGCCCATGAAAGGCCTGGATCGACGAATGCCTGGAATCGTTTGCCGTTTCAGCGGCCGCCCGGGCAATCCAGTCCAATGCCTCATCCAGTTTGTTGATGCGATGCAAGGTTCCCGCGATGGATGCCTTGCTGTTCATCGAGACTTCCGAATCGGGCTGCATTGTCTGGATGACGCGAAATGCAGCTTCAGATTCGCCGACCAGACTCAGTTGGTCGGCCAGTTCGGCCAACAAGGCGGGAGTTTGTCCGCCTACGGGCACTGCGCTGAGCGCATGCGAACGTGCCATTCTTGGCTGCCCCAGGAAAGCGGCGCAGGCCGAGAGCTTGATCAACGGCTCGATGTTGCCGGGGTCTTGTTTTGATGCGATCTGGAAGAAATGCTGCGAAGCCCGGTAGTCGGCTAGTAGAAATGCTTTTCGGGCAATCTGCAGGGAGTCGTCGGCTCGCGATTTCATCGGGGGGTTCCTGGCGGTAAGCCGTCAGTATCCCTGATCAGGGCGGTATTCGACAGGCGAGCTGGGTTAACGGGACTCATCGCAATGTTTATCTCGGGCTGGGGCCCGACCTTTAGCCTATTTCTGCTAAAGTTTGGCCTCAAGATTTGGAGAGATTTGTGAACGCGGCCCTGAACGACACCCCAGAAGTTTCTGCAGACGAACGTATTGCCTTGGTTTTGCTAGCAAAGGGGCGTTTGAAGGAAGCCGACCATAGCCGGGCCTTGCGTCTGCAGACGGAGTCGGGCGGTGCATTGTCGGGACTGTTGGTGCGTCTGGGCATGGTGTCTGAACGCGACATGGCGGAAGCCAGCAGCGAAGTGTTCAGCCTGCCTTTGCTGTTTTCGAAAGATTGCCCCGATGCCGCTCCGGAAAACTTGTCGTTGACCGTGCGCTTCATGAAACAGCATTCGGTTTGCCCGATTGCCGAAAAAGACGACGTGATTGAATTGTTGGTGGCCGATGCACAGGACGACTATGCCGCCCAGGCGGTCGAATTGGCGACCGGCAAAAACGTAAGAGTGCTGGTGGGCCTTCGGTCGGAAATCTCCGATTTGATCGAGCGCTACTACGGCCAGGGTCGCAGCGCGATGGGTACCATCGTTGAAAACATCGGTGATGATTCCAGCAGCGGCGACGAAGACGATGTCGAACATCTGCGCGATCTGGCTTCCGAAGCGCCCGTTATCCGCTTGGTCAATCTGATCATCCAGCGTGCGGTTGAAATGCGAGCTTCGGATATTCACATCGAACCCTATGAAAACCGCTTGAAAGTCCGCAATCGCGTCGACGGTGTTTTGATCGATGCCGAATCGCCGCCGGCCAATCTGACCGCCGCGATCATCTCGCGCATTAAGATCATGGCGAAGTTGAACATCGCCGAACGCCGCCTGCCGCAAGACGGCCGCATTATGGTTCGCGTGCAGGGAAAGGAACTGGATTTGCGCGTCAGCAGCGTGCCGACGGCCCATGGCGAATCGGTCGTGATGCGCTTGCTCGATCGCGAATCCGTCGTGCTGGATTTCAAGGCATTGGGATTCACGGACGAGTTCCTCGGTGATTTCGTCAAGGTGCTTGAACAGCCGCACGGTATTTTGCTGGTGACCGGTCCGACCGGTTCCGGTAAAACGACCACCCTTTACGCGGCGCTGAATCAACTCAACACGCCGGACGTGAAAATCATCACGGTGGAAGACCCGGTCGAATACCAGATCGAAGGCATCAATCAGATCCAGGCCAAACCGCAGATCGGCCTGGACTTCTCGCATGCGTTGAGAAGTATCGTGCGGCAGGATCCCGACATCATCATGATCGGCGAAATGCGCGACCTGGAAACTTCGCGTATCGCCATTCAATCGGCGTTGACCGGCCATCTGGTCTTGTCGACCTTGCATACCAATAACGCCGCCGGCGGCATTACCCGTCTGCTCGATATGGGCGTGGAAGATTATTTGCTGACCTCGACGGTGAACGGAATCCTGGCGCAGCGTCTCGTCAGAAGACTCGAACCGGTGAATGCCGAAAAATACGAAGCCAGTATCGAGGAAATCGAAAAATTCGGTCTGCGTCGTTTCCAGCCGGATGGCACCATTTATCTGTATCGCGCAAAACCTTCGGCGGTATCGCCGACAGGTTATCTCGGCCGTACCACCATCATGGAATTCCTGGTGATGAACGACGTGTTGCGGAAACTGGTGATGCAGCACGCCGGCATGGGCGATATCGAACAGGCCGCACGCAATAGCGGCATGCGCACCATGTACGAAGACGGCTTGTTGAAAGCCATGCAAGGCGTCACCACAATCGAAGAAGTGCTGCGTGTGACGGAAGAAGCCTGAGATGCCTTTGTTTCGCTACAAGGCCCTGTCGTCGGCAGGCGAAAACCTAGTTGGGCAAATGGAAGCTTCTTCGTCCGAGGAAGTGATCGCGCGGCTGCAGGAACAGGGACATTTGCCAATAGAAGCGCAGCGTTCCGATAATTTATCCGAACAAGGCAGTCTTTTTTCGCTGTTCAAGAAAAACGAAATGAGCGATGCCCAGGTGCTGCAGTTTACGCAGCAGTTGGCAACCTTGCTCGGCGCCGGACAACCATTGGATAAAGCGCTGGGCATTTTGCTGGAACTGCCGGAATCGGCCAGCGCCAAGAAAATACTGGAGCGCATTCGCGAGTCGGTGCGCGGCGGCGGCACCTTGTCCAATGCGTTGGAGCAGCAGCACGGATTATTCTCGCGACTCATGGTCAATATGGTGCGTGCCGGCGAAGCCGGTGGCGGACTGCAAATCAGTTTGACGCGTGTTGCAGAATATCTCGAGCGTAGCCGCGAATTCCGCATGAAGATAATCAATGCGCTGATTTACCCTTGCATACTGATGGCGATGGTCATCATTGCGTTCTTTCTTTTATTCACGATCGTGTTGCCCCAGTTCGAAACGCTTTTCGAGGACTTCGGCTCTGAAATTCCGTGGTACACCACGATGCTGATGTGGATCAGCCATATGGTACGTGCCTGGTGGTGGGTGCCGATTCCGGTGTTGTTTATTTCAGGCTACTGGCTGCAAAAAAAATGGCAGGATCCGTCGTGGCGATTGGCCGTGGATCAAAGGGTTCTGAATACGCGACTGTTCGGGCCGCTAGTGGCGAAGATTGATACCGCAAAATTTGCACGAACCCTTGGAACTCTGGTTCAGAGTGGTGTCCCGTTGCTGAATGCCTTGAACTTATCGCGCCCGGTTCTGTTTAACCAGGTATTGGGGCAGTCGGTGGATGTGGCGAGTAACGAGGTAAAGACCGGATCGGGTCTGGGCTATGCCTTGGCGAAACAGAAGAGCTTTCCGCGGTTGGCAGTGCAAATGATTCAGGTCGGTGAAGAAACAGGCGAGCTCGACAGTATGCTGCTCAGAGTGGCCGATACTTTCGACACCGAATCCAATCATGCGATCAACCGCCTGATGGCGGCCCTGTTGCCGGCATTGACGCTATTGATGACCTTGATGGTGTTCTTGATCATTCTCGCGGTTTTGTTACCTATCTTTAATTTAACGGGAGCAGTTGTCTGATGAAACGTCCGTATCGACCGAAGGCGTCACAGAGTGGTTTTACCCTGATTGAACTGGCCGTTGTGATCGTCCTGATTGGCGGAATCATGGCGATTGCCGTCAACAGCATCATGAATTCCAGAGCCAAGGCCAATTACCAGTTGACGCAAACACAACTGAATTTGCTGGCTGAAAAAATCAGTGCCTATCAATCCGATGTCGGCAGCTTGCCGGAAAGTCTCGACGCGCTCGTGACAGCGCCAAGCAACGCCGATGGCTGGCTTGGGCCCTATACGACCGAAAAAGAATTGAAAGATAAATTCGGTGTTGCGATCGAGTACCGCAATCCGGGTACGGATGCCGAATTCGAAGTGGTCAGTCTTGGTGCCGACAAGAAAGCCGGTGGTGAAGGCATCAATAAAGATATCGTCGTCAAACCTTGATGCATGAAGATGAGGCCGCTTCCGACATCCCGTCTTCTGCGGCACCGCAACCGCGGTTTTACTCTTATCGAACTGATGGTAGTGATGGGCTTGATCGCGCTGATAATGTCCTTCGCCGCCTACGCGATCAATAAACAACTGCCTGGCCAGCAATTGCGATCCTCCGCGAAAGAACTGGCGGCCGAGTTGCGCTTCACGAAAAGCCAGGCGATGGTGACCGGCGAAGCGCAGAGTTTTCAGATCAACGCAAAAACGCGTGAATGGAAAGGGCCGAAGAATCATTCGGGCGTATTGCCAAAATCGCTGGAAGTCATCGCCACCACGGCCCGTATCGAACAACCCGAAGACGATGTTGCCGCGATCAAGTTTTTTCCGGATGGCGCGGCGACCGGTGGCCGCATCGTGTTGCAGCACGACACCGCCAAATGGCAGGTCGACGTGAAATGGTTGACCGGAGAAGTGACGGTAAGCAAGCCGGGTTCACGTCCATGAAGATCGGTTCGTCCCGCATCGCCAAGGGCTTCACGCTGCTCGAAGTGTTGATGGCAGTCGGCCTGCTGGCGGTGATCAGTGCACTCGTCATTTCGACGATGTCGGGCGGGCTGCGGCAAGTACGCTGGTCAAGCCAGGCCAGCGAAGCCAGCATGTATGCGCAATCGCTACTGGATACGATCGGCACGATGGAATCCATTGCGCCCGATGCGCAGCAGGGTGATTGGGAAGACGGCAAATATCGCTATCAGCTCGACATCAAGGAAGTGCCCGATCCAAGCATGGGTGCCGATGCACCGGTTGCCGAGATCGAAACGGTGAGTCCGCCCGTGCTGTACCAGATCGTGTTGCTTGTGAGCTGGGGCGATAAACCGCAGGAGCAGCTTCGCTTTGTCAGTTACAAGGCAAGGCAGGCCGACGCCAACAACATCGAGCCGGTGCCATGAAAAATAAGAGCCTGCGGCGACCTTCCGGTTTTACCCTGCTCGAAATGCTGATCGTGACCGGCTTGCTTGCCTTGCTGGTGATGCTCGGCCTGAACCTGATGCGTTCCACCGCGTCGGCATCGGCTAAATCGGAATCGGCGGCGCAGCGCAATGAACGATTGCGCAGCGTGCAGGCTTTCATGCGCAGGCAAATTACCGGCGCACTGCCGATCGCCTACGAATTCGACGCGAGTAACGGCGAGGCAACTTTTTTCTCCGGCGAGCGCAACAAATTGCAATTCGTTGCCAATATGCCCGGCTATCTTTCGTATGGCGGCGCCTATCTGCAAACCTTCGAACTCAAGCGCGGCGGTGAAAATTACCAGCTCGAATTCCAGTTCCAGCAAATCACGACGGAAGGATTGCTCAAAGCCGAACGCAAGCCGGAAATCCTGCTCGATGGCATCAAGACCGGTGAGTTTTCGTATCGTGCATTGGACGAACAATCCAACCCGGGCAGCTGGAAAAACAGCTGGGATGCACCGACGCAAATTCCGCTGCAAACCAGCCTGAAAATAAAATTTGCCGACAAGAAAATGCACTGGCCCTTGCTGGTGGCGTCTTCGAAGTTGTCGGCGGCGACGGCAACCGGCGGCAATCCCGGTTTGCAGCCCACGCCTTTCAACCGCGATCCGGTATTTGGTGGCGAATGATGCAGCCAGAATCGAAAAAATCCGAACGCGGCATCGCCTTGTTGTTGGTGCTTTGGATGATGATCATCCTGATCGGCATTATCGGCGTCTTTGCCTTGATCGCGAGTACCGAACACCAGCAAGGAAAATTATTGGCGCGCACGGTACAGGCGCGTTACGCGGCCGAAGGCGGCATTGAAGTCGCCACCATTCGCCTGAGCAATCCCGATCCTTTGTTGCAATGGGTGCCCGACAACCGGGTTTATAGATACACGGTCGATAAAACACGGATTGAAATTCGCACGGTGGATGAATCCGGAAAAGTCGATATCAATGTGGCGGATGCGGATGTCGTTTATGCACTGCTGATTGCCGTGGGTGCCGATGCCGAGCAGGCGCAAAACATCAGTTCCGCCATCATGGATTGGCGTGACCCCGACGACTTGCTTACCTTGCCCGGCGGTGCCGAAGACCCGCAATACGCCGCGGCCGAGCGGCCTTATGGTTCGAAAGACGGCGCATTTCAAACCATTTCAGAATTGCAGCAGGTGCTCGGCGTTACGCCGGAGTTGTATCAGAAGTTGCAGCCGTTCATTACGATTTACAGCGGCTTGACACGCCCCAACCCCAGTTTTGCGTCGCCCGAAGTGCTGGCCGCAACGGGCTTGCAGGCCCCGCAAATAGCGCAGTTATTGGGTCAGCGGGAAGCGTGGCGGCCCGGAATGCCTGTTTTTACGCTGCCTGACGGCAACCCCCTCGCGACCAGCGGCACGGGAACGTATAGTATTTCCAGCCTAGCCATCGAGCCTGATGGCAGCCGTGCCGAAATTACCGCTACCTTGCGTGTGGGTGCAAACGGTAGTTTCGGTCAGCTTTATACCCCGCTCGCATGGCGAGTGGGAGCAAACGACTAAATATGACTGCAGATATTCCAAAATCCAATTTGCTGGAACCCATGCGCTTGGCCTATCAAGGCAGCGCGCTGTCGTCCTGGTGGATGCAGGCGCGCCAGGAATGCTTCGCGTTATTGCCGGACGCATGGCAGGAATTGCTCGGCGCGGCGGATCGTCGCGTATGCATTCGCGTGGTGGAAGACCAGCTTTATTTTTACTCGGCCAACAATGGTCGGCTGTCCCTGTTGGGAAGCCTGCCTTCGGACGACGACGAGCTGCTCAAAACCTGCCATGCCCGTCTGCAACAGCAAACCGGTGCGCCACGGTATTTGTTGCTCGATAACAAACAGGTATTGCGGAGAGTCCTGAGCCTGCCTTTGGCGGCCGAAAGCAAAATGCGCGAAGTCGTGAGTTTCGAAATCGATCGGCAAACACCGTTTACCGTCGACCAGGTTTACTTCGAAGCGCGCGTATTGAGCCGCAGTGCGCAAACCAAGCAATGCCAGGTCGAGTTGATCGTGTTGCCGAAACAGACGCTCGAAAAAGCCCTGAAACCGCTCGGCATTCTTGCCAGCGATCTGAGTGGCGTCGATGTGATCGATGAAAGCCAGCAAACACTGGACGTGAATCTGCTTCCGGTCACAATGCGTGTTGCCACGTCAAATCAAAACGCGTGGTTGAATCTTGGTCTGGCCGCTGCCGGCGTGATTTTGCTGCTGCTGGCAATGAACATGGTGCTGAACAATCGCGACAAGGTGTTGGCCGATTGGGAGCAGAAAGTCGCCGCCGCGGAAGTGCAGGCGAAGCAGGCCAATGTTTTTCGCAATCAACTGAAACAAACCGCGAAAGCGGAAGCGTTTTTGCAGAAATTCAGGACGTCGCAACCGACCATGCTGGCTTTGATCAACGATCTGACCAAGCGGATTCCGGATGACACCGCGCTCGACAAATTGTCGGTCAACGAAGGGCGCCTGGTGCTGGTCGGACAAAGCAAACAGGCAGCGGCACTGGTCGGCCAATTGCAAAGCTCGCCCTACATCAACTCACCGGCACTGGTAGGTGCCGTGCAGCCCGATGCACGCACCGGCCGCGATCGTTTCAACTTGACCGCCACCGTGAATGGTTCGAAGGAGGCTGGCAATGGCAAGCTCCGATAAGAACGCATCGCCGGCCAACATCGAGCGCTGGAAAATCCTCGGCGGCGTTTTCATGCTCGTCGTGCTGGCCTATCTGCTCTTGGTGCATTGGTGGTTCACCGCGCCAATGATGGATATGGGTGAACAGATCAATCAACTTCGCGACCAGGAATTGCAATACCGCATGGACGCGAGCCAGCGTCCGGCATTGGAAAAGAAATTGGAAGAGGTCAGGCAGCAACAGGGCCTGACGCCGCATTTTCTGCCGGAAGCCAATAAAGAACTTGCCAGTGCCGCACTGGTGCAACGACTCGAACAAGTCGTCAGTGCCGCCAGCCCGAATCCGAATGCCTGCCAGATTACAGCGCGTACTCCGACCGACAGTTCCATCAAGGAAGATTTCCAGCGCGTGACGGTGCAGGTACGCCTGCGTTGCGGCATGGCAGAAATGGCCAACATCATGCATTCGCTCGAAGGCGGCAGTCCGCAATTGTTTATCGACAATCTCGAATTATTGTCGCGCAGCAGCTACAACAATGCGGGCCCGGTCGGTGGCGCAGTCGAAGTCGTGTTCGACTTGTTCGGTTACATCCAGGTACCGCCGGAAAAGCAGGGGAAACCCAATGGCTAAGTTGAACAACACCGGCACCCTGTTGTTGGCAAGCTTCGTGTTCTGGACCGTGATGGTTTTGCTGGTGGCCATTTTCGGACTCGGCGCGCGTTTCAATCCGCTGCCGGTCGACGCTAGTTTGGCCAAGCCGCTGCCCACGGTAAAAATCGCCCAGAACACCGCAACGCTCGGGCCACTGAACGATTATCTGGAAGTCGGTACGCGGCCGTTGCTGATGCTTGATCGACGCCCCGGCGTGGTGCAGGCGGCGCCCGGCGACAATTCCGCGGCCGAGCTCGATGTTTCACTGGGCAGTGTATTGATCACGCCTACCTTGAAGATGGCCTTGTTCCGTGAAAACAAGGACGGCGCAAGCAGGCGAGTCCGTTTGGGCGATTTGATCGAAGGTACCGGATGGCGTCTGGTGCAGCTCGAACCGCGCCGCGCCATTCTGGAAGGCCCTACCGGTCAACGGCAGATGGACTTGCTGGTTTTCAACGGCAAGGGCGGTCAATCGCCAACACCGATAGCGGTAGCCGTTCCGGCGGCGGTCGAAAACAATACGCCGATGCAGAACCCGCCGCCTGTCAATGTGACGCCTGTCAACGTATCGCCACTCCAGACTACGACGAACAATGTTGCTCCGGTCGCCAGCACAACGCCGTCGATAAACCAGAACATGACGCAAGAACAACAAATTGAAGCGATACGCCAGAGAATTGCGGCGCGACGTGCACAAATGCAAGCCGACGCGGCGAGAGCCGCGTCGGATGCGAAAAAATAACGAGAATTGAAAAATGCTTAAATTACGACTGCCACTGATTATCCTGATGACCGCTTTTACGGTGTCGACAGCCTGGGCTGCCGAACCTGCGAAGTCCGACATCGTGATGAAACGCGCGCCCGAATTGATCGGCACCCAGACGCCGGTTGAAGAAAGCAAAGACGCAAAAGCGCCGGGTACGGAAGAGCCTGCGAAGAAGCCATCGGCCGCGACCATTCGTTCCGGTAACGGGCAGTTGATCAATCAACGCGCCGCGGCACTGCCTGCACCGAATTTAAGCTCGGCCGGCGACGCCACGTTCAATTTCGAAGGCGAATCGGTACAGGCCGTCGTCAAAGTCATTCTCGGCGATTTGCTGCAACAGAATTACGTGATCGCACCGAATGTGCAGGGCACCGTCACATTGGCAACGCCGCGTCCGGTCAGTCCGGCGCAGGCTGTGTCCCTGCTTGAAATGGTATTGGGCTGGAACAACGCTCGTCTTATCTGGAGCGATGGCCGTTACAACGTGGTGCCAAGTGATCAGGCCATTCCAGGTAATCTCGCGCCGCGTACCGGTTCCCCTGCAAATGCCCGCGGTTATGAAGCCCGCGCCATCCCGCTGAAATACATCTCGGCAACCGAGATGGAAAAACTGCTTAAACCCTACACACGCGACAAAGCCATCATCCAGGTGGACAACACCCGCAACCTGATCGTGCTCGGCGGCACCCGCGCCGAATTGCAAAACTATCTCCGCACCATCGAAATTTTCGACGTGGATTGGCTCGCCGGAATGTCGGTCGGCATTTTCCCCTTGCAGTCCGCAGAAGCCAGCAAGATCGTTACCGAACTGGAAAAAGTATTCGGCGAAAACGGAAAAACGCCGCT
>CAZPCE010000056.1:0-11857 GCA_964584915.1 uncultured Arenimonas sp.
CGCGCTTGGCCGCTGGGTACGCGCTGTACCGTTAAACTCGCTGTGACCAGCACTATTGTTCGGTTTTCAATGCAATGCCAAATGGCATTTCAAGAGACTGCGAGGCTTGGATGATGAGTCGAATTTTGTTTGTTGTCGCGTGTCTGCTGCTTTCGAATGCGGCTGCTGCAGATTGCCTATTGTCGGCATCATGGATTCGCCAGGATGCCAGCCTGACACCCCAGGCCTGTGTCGAGATTGGAAATGTTCCGCTCAACACCGGTAGCGAAACAAGGAACGTGCGAATTGTAAGGCTTGCCAGCGATACCGCGCATGGCGATGACAGTCGCTGGCTACCCGTTATTCGCGATGCGGTAAATGCGAGTTCCGCACAGATGCGTGAATTGGGCGGGCTGCGTATTTCAGACGTGACCGTATTGCTAAGCAACCTGCGTGCCACGGACCCTGATACCGGCCGACCTGACGAAACCCATGCAATAGCGTTGGGGGCGTCGGCCACGGAATGCAATATCGTTTTCTATAAATTAGGCGGTTCGGTATCGTCGAGTGAATATGCATTTACCTTTGCGCACGAAATATTTCATTGCATCCAGTCGAGCAGCTTTCGCTCCCGCGATCACTTTGCCGCCGCCACTTGGTGGGTGGAAGGCAGTGCCGAATATTTTGCCCATCGGGTGCGGCCTGGAACACGGTTTAGCGATGGGCTGATTTCCCGATTCAATACGCAATCTTTGCGGGTCAGCCTGCTGGATATGGATTATGAAAACGTGGTTTTTTTCATGTGGCTGGGACAAAACGGCGGGTCACGACGTTTCTTGAGTTTTCTTGGTGGCATGCCTGAAACGGAAGGGCGCGATGCCCAACTTCGCGCCTTGCAAAGGCTGTTGCCGAGGGAGCAGTGGCAATCGTTTATTGAAGCGGCCTTGAACGGCAGGATCAATAAACCCGGGGGAGGCTATTTGCCGCGACTATCGGCAGGGCTGCCACCGGAAAGCGTGCTGGGTCCGAAGCTTATTGCTTTGAGCAGCGGAGCGTATGTGATTCCGAGAAGAAATATTGTTTTTCAACGAGGTAAAAATTACCCGCTGACGCTCGAAGGCGTGAGCAACGGTTTGTTTGTGCGGATGCGTCTTTCGGCGGATGCCAACAGTTGGTCAACGCCCCCTGAAAGCGTGAAGGCATGTGACCGCGACAAATCCTATGTTACGTATTGGACATCGGTCGAAGAAAGCGGCAGTGGCAGCTTGCGTGTCGGCACACCCGAGCGTCTGGAAGAACGTACCTGTTGCCTTGTCGGCAACTGGCAGCCGACCGCCGCCGCCAAGCAAGCGCTGGCGATGAAAATGAATGCAGTCAGTTCAGAGATGGCGACCCGGTTTGGCGGCCCGGCGGCGCAATGCGGCTACACGGGTGGAGGCTGGACGGTGAGCTTCAGGGCCGACGGTACCGGACAATTGCAATGGAATAATATGGGTTCCAAGTGCACGACGCGCTTTCAGCGTGGCGAGATGAGTACTTCAAGCAGCTATACCGGGGTGTTGGCATATCGATGGAATGCGATCGACAGCCAAACCGGCAGCCTGCATTACACTGACAATAGCGTGCGCGTCGTCACTTCGACTGCGATCGCCGGCAGAAGCATGCGGCCAATGAGTGGTCCGATGACGAACCCGGGTTCGGCGAACTTCCGCTATGCGTGCAGCAATGACCAACTCACCTTGAATGGGTTTTACGGATTGCAAACCGATGCTTCGCATATACCTGCGCGATGATTCTGTTTAACACGGTGAGCAGGCCAAATCGCAGGCCAAGCCCCCGGGCCGACGCTCCATGGAAATTTTCGATGCTTGATTCGTGTCGCAATAATAAATGACGGCAATCTGACAGAGACTTGTATCAGCCCTGCAAGACACATCCGGAAAGGTGCGCCACAGGCGCACCCTATGGCTTGCATAAATTGTAGAATTCCATCAACTCTGCGGTACGCGACCACGCGCCCGGTCTCCTGTCACCTATTTGAAGAGATTTCTCCATGTCCTATGTGCGTTGTTTGCGTGGCCTTGCGTCCGGCGTTGAATATTCCGCCGACGTGCCGATGAATCTGGATCCGATTGATGGTCGTCCGGTGGAAATGGTGTTGGATATCGAACGGCTTGCTGCAGAAAAGCCTGATGCCGGTTGGTACGATCCGACACGTCGCAATCTCTGGCGTTTCGGTGCCTTGATGGCGCTGGATATCAACGATCCGGAAGACGCGCGATATATCGTCAGTCTCGGCGAAGGCAATACGCCACAACTCGATTATCACGATCATCCCCACGCCGCCTCGGCGAAATTTTCATTGCAGATAAAAGAAGAGGGCAAGGCGCATCCGGGTTTCGGTGCGAACCCGACCCAGAGCTTCAAGGATCGAGGCATGGCGATGGTGGTGGCGCAGGCACGACGTTTGGGATTGACGCGATTGGCGGTGCCGACGCAGGGCAATGCCGGCGATTCGCTGACACGTTATGCATTGGCCGCCGGATTGTCGGTGGTAGTCGCAATGCCGGACGATACGCCGATGCCGATCCAGGGCAATGTGGCCGCTGCCGCGAATCGTTTTCCCGACCGGGTGAAACTCGAATTGATCGGGCCGACCATTCGCGAAGCCGGTGCCTTGCTGAAAGAAAAATATATTCCGCTGGGGTATTTTTCGGTCGCGACATTCCAGGAGCCAGGTTGGCGGATCGAAGGAAAAAAATCGCTGGGACTTGAACTCGCCGAACCCTTGCCGGGAAGCACGCGCTGGTCATTGCCTGATGCCGTTGTTTATCCAACGGGTGGTGGCACGGGTGTGCTCGGCATGTGGAAGGCCTGGGATGAATTGCAGGCGCTCGGCCTGATCGGCAGTGAACGCCCGCGCATGATCTGCGTGCAAAGCGACGTCACGCCGCCGCTGGTCAATGCGTTCAACGACAATGCCGCCGACACCACCGTGGTAACGGCGGGCAATACGATCAGTTTCGGTTTGAACGTGCCTGGCGGCGTCGGCCATTTTCGCGTGCTGCAAATCATCCGCGCCAGCGGCGGTGCCGCGATTGCCGTGAGTGAAGCCGATACCGCAAGCGAATTGAAACGCGTATGGAACGACAAGCGTTGGTGGATCAGCCCGGAAGGCGCCGCCTGCCTTGCCGCGATACCGCAATGCCTTGATCGGGGATTGATCAAGCAAGGCGAAAGAGTAGTCGCTGTGAATACCGGATCATCGGAAAAGTATTTGCCGGCATTGCGCGAGCTGTTCTAGGCAATTGCAAAGAGTGCCATTCTCTCGCACCCAAAGGGCGCTCCAACGGATGATCGATATATTCGAAATAAGCCATAATCTTGCTTCAGACAACAATCCATGCTGCAAGATGGAACTCCCTTCCGAAAAGTCACGATCGACCCCGATATGAAAATGATTGCATCGCTTTTTGCAGTAGGCCTGGCGCTGTTCGCTCAACACGCGATTGCGAATGAGCAAATCCCCCTGGCTGATTTCATCAAAAGTCCAAGTTACAGAAATGCCAAACTTTCTCCGCTGGGTGACTACATCGGCGTGACCGCTGAACGCGGCGAGAATCATGTATTGGTGATTCTCGATGCACAAACCTTGAAAACCGTTCGCGTGCAGCAAGCGCCCCCAAACTACAGCGTAGGAACCTTCCATTGGATTGGGCCCAAGCGCTTGATGTTCGCAACCAACGTGAAATTCGGGCACAGGTTGTCGCCACGTGATTCAGGGCACTGGCTTGCCGTGAATGTGGATGGCAGCTCGCAGCAGGATCTCAATGATATTGATTACACCAACAGCCAGTTCACGGACACCCCAAAAACAAAACAGGCCGACGTCATTTATGGCCCGCTGACTCTGCTAGACAGGGTTCCCGAAGATGAAGCCCATATTATTGTTTCGACCTTCGAGTATCCGGAAAAGGGAGCGGGAGCCATACTCGTCAAGCTGAATACGTTTACCGGGCACTATGAATTGATAGCCGGCGCACCCTCGAAAAATTGCCAATTTGCGATGAACAAATTGCACCAGCCGACTTATGCATTGTGCTCTGAACATCCAGACAAAGACGATGACGAAGTTTTTCGAACACAGTTTTACAAGCGTGTTGAAAACAGAGAATGGCTGCCCATTGGGCAAAGCCTGACTTCAAAAAATATTACACGTCTGCTCGCTGAAAGCGGGGATGGAAGAATCAGTGCGACCAATAATGACGGGATAAGCCCTAAAAGCTTTGGCTTTATCAATACAAACACCGGCGAGTATGAATCTGCATTTCAGGACAAGGTTGCCGATGTTTCAGAGACCATTATTGCAAGTGACGGCGTGACGGTACTCGGCGTGGCGACTGCAGCGGCAACGCCGCAAATCACCATGCTCGATTCGGGCAATGCCGACGCGACCCTTTATGAAAGCATCGCCCTGACATTCCCGACACAGTTTGTCAATTTTGAGGGCGCAACTTTAGATCGAAAGAAAATTCTGATATCGGTAAAGAGCGGAAAAAACCCTGGCGAGCTGTATCTTTACGAGCGCGATACCAGGCAGTCGAGATTGCTGTTGCGTAAGCGCGATTGGCTGAAAGAAAGCGATATGGCCGATGTCATGCCGCTGAAGATAAAATCCCGCGACGGCATTGACCTCTATGGCTATCTCACGCTGCCAAACGAAAAAACATTCACGAAGCCGTTTCCATTGATCGTCAATCCGCATGGCGGCCCTATTGGTCCGCGTGACGAGTGGGGCTTCAACTGGAGTGCACAATTACTCGCGAGTCGCGGTTATGCGGTACTGCAGGTGAATTTCCGCGGGTCGGGTGGTTATGGCGGTGAATTTCAAAAGATGGGCCACATGCAATGGGGCGGAAAAATTCAGAACGATATCATTGACGCTACCCGTTGGGTGAAGGCACAGGGTTACGTCGATACCGACAGGATATGTATTTTCGGCGCCAGCTTTGGCGGGTACTCGGCTCTGATGGCGCCGATTCGCGAGCCTGGCATGTTCAAGTGTGCGGTGGGTTATGTCGGTATTTACGATATCGAGCTTATGGCTACCACTCGAAGTGCCTCCATGGCCCGGAACGACGGCAAATTTATCGAGGAAAACCTCGGCAAGGACAAGGCCAAGTTAAGAGCCATTTCACCTGCCCACAATGCCGGCAAAATAAAAATTCCGGTCTTTCTGGCCGCCGGCGCACAGGACATGCGCGCACCTCCCATTCATACCGAAAGAATGCAGGCGGCATTGAAGAAAGCGGGAAACCCGGCCGAAGAAGTCATTATTCAAGCCGATGAGATGCACGGATTTTACGACGAGAAGAATGCACTGGATTTTTACGCGAAAATTCTGGCGTTCATTGAAAAATATATCGGAAAGAAATGAGTTGATTCAATCACAGGGCGGATGCGACAAGTTGCGTCCGCCCAAAGAATGCGCCGTGACAAAATAATTACGGCGCACCCCATTCCCGGCAGCGGCCACTGGGCAAACCATTCGCGTTGTAGCGAAAATCGGCCGGCGAGATGCCGTCCGGATTGCTCAGGGTAGGACCGTATTTGCAAGCAAAGAAAGCGACCTGCGAGCCTGCGGTCTGCATGATGGCGCGCGAGTTCGGGCCGACTTGCCATGAACCTGACTTGCCTTGGCTGCAGTCGAAACTTGCTGCCCAGGAACCAGGCGTTGGCTGCACCACGCAATAATTGTATTCGACCGCGTAAGCACAGTTGTTGATGACGCCGCCTTCTTTCTGCGGCGCCAGGCAATGCGTGGCATTGGCATCGGAGACATTCGAGCGTTTACCGTTTTTCGTTGCGCCGGTACCACTGCCATTACCCAGCATGCGGTTGGCCGAGGTGATATAGGCCTGCGCTTCCGGATGGCCCGCGCAGCGACCTTCGAACATGTCTTTCTGGTATTGGCCAAGTCGCGCGGCAACGTCGTTGACATCGCCAGGCCAGCTTTGCGATTGCACCTGCATGGCTTTGATGTCGTTGCTACAGGCATCGATCTGCGCCTGATTAAGACTGCCATTCATGCTGTTTGTGGCAGCCGTTGCTGTAATAAACAAATCATTGGATGTTGCAGGATTGCTATTGCCGTTCCGGATTTTCACGAGCCGCATTTTTGCAATGCAAGCGCTGGTCTTCAATGACGCCATCTGCTCTGCGCTGGATGGAGCTCCCGTTTCCGGATCCGTCGTTATCGTCGCCAACTGCGTCATTATTTCCAGGTCTGCTACGTCATTGATCGCTTCCAGTGCATCAAAACTCGAGCCCATGGACAACAAGTCCGCATCGCTCGTGCTTTTGAGTTTCTCCTTCATGCCCGGATACAGGTTTTCAAATTCGTTGATGCAGCCAGAAATGTAGAATTTGACGGTCTCCAGCGAGGCAGCGTTTGCCTGCGGCGCAAACGCGGAAATTCCGATTGTCGTGAATGCCGTCAAGGCAACGGAGCGGATATTGCAGAAACGCATGGGTGATCTCCTGCACATCGGTTCCTATTGGTGATAACGAATTGCGGTTTGGTTACTACTTTTTCGGACATCAAACGGGGGTGGTGCGCGGGGGTGATTCCGATTCTCTGGCAAGGTGGAGAGGTATGCAAGTACCTCTCGCAAAAGGGGGGGCTGAAAACCATGTGATAGCTGTCGAAAATCTTCACGGATTGCATCGTTTTAAGGCTGTGTCGGAACTACAAAAAAACGGCGGATTAAAAATCCGCCGTTTTCTTTTCAGGGACCGTCAAGCTTAGGGTCTGAAACGCGAGCCCTTGTCAACGAGAATGTAGGCGCATGTTCCATCAGTGTTCCATTGAAAATAAATATAGGAATCGTCGGCAATGCTGCGAATGGTATCGACCATATTGGCATTGGTGGTGTAGCAAGTCCGGCTGACGCCGGCGTTGTTCACGGCATAACAATTTCCATACGAGGCGCCCGTGGTGTAGGCATTGTGATAGCAACCGATATATTGCACGGTGTCGGGGGTGTTGCGTGTAGTGGCAATCGACCCTACGGCGAATTTGTAGGTGTCGTTGATGCCTACTTGATAGCCCGAATAGGAACCAGCCATCGCGGTGCCTGCGACGGTAGCCAGCGCACAGATCAGGCCGATGGAAGCATGACGTAAACGATTGTTCTTCATTTTTCAAATCCTTGAAGTGGTGGAGGGTTGTCGTAAGGAATGTTGCTAGTCGTTTTTTTGCCGGACGCGACCACTGTTGATGGCACGCGATAATGCCGCCAATAATTGATGCCGTTCTGCCGCAGGTAGCTGGCCTAGCTGTGCCTGGAATATGACCAGGTCTTCGTGCGTCAAGGGCTCTTTGGGCAGCATGGCTTCCACTTTGCGGTCCGCGGCCAGTGCTTCGGCACCACCAAGCGCTATCGGGGCTGTTTCTTCCGGAGAAACAGGACGCGGTGCGTTCAGATCGCGATTTTCCAATGCGGAAAGTCTTGCGCTGATCTGTGCTGCGAAGGCTGCACCGTCATTGCTTTCCAGTGTGGCGATGGAAACAGGCAGGAGGGCTTTATTGCTTGCCTCCGCCCTGGGTTCCGCAGGGCGGGCTAATGCCGTTTCGACTCGATAGAGCAGCCAGGCCTGCATTCCGAACAAGCACAGGAATGCCATGGTTTGCAGTGTGGGTTGACGGGACATGTGAAGTTTCTGGTGAATGCGATAACCCTGATTAACGTGGTCCAACACGCCAAACGGCCAAGGTACGAAAACGGTTTCAGCCATCAAAGCCGGTGCGATTGCGTTTCGTGCACGTGAATGGGCCTGGTTCGCGGCGCGATCAGGACCGCCCGCAACAACTGAAATAAGCGATAATCCCGAACAGAACAATCATTCCTGCCTCCGGGTAAAACGCAATGTCGCCAAACAACGACGGGCCATTCTCATGAAAATAATTCAAACCTTATTGGTAGCAAGCTGTGCGATGTTCGCTCAATACGCATGCGCAAACGAGAAAATTCCGCTTGCCGATTTCATCAAGAACCCGACCTACAACAGTGCCAAGATTTCGCCCAACGGCGATTACCTCGGCATGATCGTGGAACGCGGCGAACGTGATGTCTTGATCATTCTGGATGCCAATACCCTGAAAGTGGTCCACGTGCACCAAGGGCCGGAAAATTTCAGCGTCGGTACTTTCCACTGGGTCGGCGCCAAACGCTTCATGCTGACGACGACCAAAAAATTCGGGCGGTGGGCGAGTCCATTCTTTTCTGGAAAGTGGATTGCAATGAATGTGGACGGCAGCGCACAGCAGGACCTGAATATTGCCGGTTACGAAAATCAAGGTACCGCTCACGGCCAAGCCATGAAACAGACCACCGTTATTCACGGTCCTTTGGTATTGGAGGATACGGTTGCGGAGGATGAAGCCCGCATCATCGCTTCGATATCCGAATATTCGGAAGACGGCGCTACCACCAAGTTGGTCAACCTCAATACTTTCACCGGTCGTTATACCTTGTTGGCTTATGGGCCGCCGATGAAGAATTGCCAGTTTGCGCTGAACAAAGCGCATCAGCCGAGTTACGCATTGTGCACGGAACTGCCGGACAAGGACGACGATGAAACTTTTCGCACGCAATTCTACAAGCGCGCGGAGAACGAAAAATGGCTGCCGTTGGGACAAAGCATCACGTCCAAAAGCAGCATGAGGCTGATTGGCGAGGGCGGGGACGGTAAAGTCAGCGTCTTCCACAACGATGGCTCGCACCCGTCGAGTTTCGGCTATATCAATACAACCAGCGGCCTTTATGAACCTGCGCATCAAGACAAGACTGCCGATGTTTCGGATGCCATTTTTTCCAGTGATGGCGTCACCGTATTGGGTGTGGTGACGGAAGCGGCGGTGCCGCTAATTACCATGCTCGACACCGACAACGCCGACGCGGACCTCTATGCGAGTATCGCCGGAGCATTCCCAAAGCAGTTTGTCGATTTCGTCGATTCGACGCTGGACGGAAAGAAAATCCTGGTGTCGGTCAAAAGCGAAAAGAATCCCGGCGAATTGTATGTTTACGATCGCGATACCAAGAAGGTGAGATTTCTTCTACGTAATCGCGCCTGGCTGAAACAGGACGACATGGCAGAAGTCAAATCGGTGAAGATCAAATCCCGCGACGGGAAAGACCTCTACGGCTATCTGACGCTGCCGAACGACAAGTCGGGCAAGAAGCCGTTTCCGTTGATCGTCAATCCCCATGGCGGCCCTATCGGTGTGCGCGACTCGTGGGGTTTCAACTGGGAAGCACAGATGTTTGCCAGCCGCGGATATGCGGTATTGCAGGTGAATTATCGCGGATCGAGTGGCTACGGCGACGAATTCGAAAAGATGGGCCATATGCAATGGGGCGATAAAATCCAGGACGATATTATCGACGCTGCGCGTTGGGCGACGGCACAGGGTTATGCCGATGCAGACAGGGTTTGCATTTACGGTGGCAGCTTTGGCGGCTACTCGGCCCTGATGGCGCCCATTCGTGAGCCAGGCATGTTCAAGTGTGCAGTGGGTTATGTTGGTGTTTACGACATGGATCTGATGGATTCCGCCGGAGACATTGCCAGAAGAGATAGCGGCAGGGAATTCATCGAAAAAACACTCGGCAAGGACAAGGCCAAGTTGAAGTCCATTTCCCCCAGTGAAAATGCGGACAAAATAAAAATCCCCGTGTTTCTGGCCGCCGGTGCCCTTGATCGGCGTGCACCGCCCATACACACCGAGAAGATGCAGTCCGCATTGAAAAAAGCGGGCAACCCTGCCGAAGAAGTCATTATTCAAGAGGGTGAGATGCACGGGTATTACGACGAGAAAAACAATCTGAACCTGTATACGAAAATGCTAGCTTTCTTTGATAAATATATCGGCAAGAAATGAAAGAAAGTGATTCAGGATGCCTTGTTCCAGAAGCCTGGAATGAGGCAGGGTTTTGAAGCCAATCTTGGCATGGCTTTCAAATACACCTGAGTGGCGTAGTAAACTCGCTGAAAGTAGACAATCAGGATAGGAACATGGCATTTCAGTGGCGAAATTTGAGTCTGTTGCGTATTGCCGGATGGGGCCTGCTGGTGGCTGCCATTCTCGCTTGCGGCGTTATTTTTGCAGCCATGCAGGAATCCTGACATATCGGGCCAGTTTGATTTGATCGGGCTCCGCCGCTTCCGGATGAATATCCTGCGACAAGGCGGATGACGTGCGAAGCGATGGTCCATTCCCGTTTTTGACATCGCGATTCGTCGGGTATTAAATGCCAATGTCATTCCCGACAGGCCATCGAGAATTCGCCATGCTAGAAAGTTTTCGTTCCGTGTTGCTTGCCCTTGGCGTTATCGCCTGTCTTGTCGTAGCGCCGGCAGACGCGAAGCAGAAGGCGGTCGGCAACAAGGTGGCAACGCCTGGCGCCCAGGCCCTGAAACTTTACCAGTCGCTCAGGGACCAGGATTACAAGGCCATGTTCTACCTGCTGGCATTGACGCCGAATGGGCGAGCGACACTTACCAGCGCCGACCAGTTCGCTCTGGATGTGAAAAAAGGCTACGACAGCAGTTTCAAGACGCCGCAGGAGAAGGCCGATTCCGACAAATTGCTCGCCAGTATCTCGAACATCATGATCGGCGAGGCGGTTATCACCGGAAACAAGGCGGCAATTCCGACTTCATCCGATATTACGGTGAATGGACAGGTCTACCACTTCAGGGGTGTGGCGTATCTGATCCTGGATAGCGGTGCCTGGAAACTCGATTTGACCTTCGACGAAAACTCGGAAAAAACCATGGCGCAGCGCGTCAGCGAAATGTTGGGCAAGCCCGATCCAGTGAAGTAACAACGCGTGATGCCGATTTCCGAACTCGATAATCCATTCTGGTCTTCGCTGCAGACGCGACATCGCGATATTGCGTTGAAAGCGGATGGGGCAGCCCGTTTCCCGGCCGAGTTCGCACCGTTCATGGCGGTGGCGAATGCCGATGCGAATACCTCCGAAGCGATTGCCACACTGCTGGCACCAGAGGAATCGGTTTATCTGCTCGGTGTTTTGCCGAAGTTGAAGAACGACTGGCAGACCGAAGCCTTCAGGCCGTTGGCGCAAATGGTTTGCGAAGCGCCATTGGAAGTCATTGACGGGCCGGAAGTGATTCCATTGTCCAACCGGCATCTTATCGACGTATTGGCGCTGACGGCACGCGTGTATCCGCATTATTTCCGGAACCGCACGATGGAGATGGGCCGCTACTTCGGCATTTACCAGGACGGAAAGCTGGCCGCGATGATCGGCGAGCGCATGGGTACCGATGCCCACCAGGAAATCAGCGCCGTTTGCACCGATCCGGATTTTAACGGCCGCGGTTATGCCCGTCGTTTGCTGGCATTGTTGAGCAACGACAATATCGGAAGAAACCGCCAGCCGTTCTTGCACGTCAGCCAGGAAAACACGCGAGCATTGTCGCTGTACGAAACGATGGGATATCGCATTCGCCGCGATATCCCGTTCTGGTCGCTGCGCCGCAAATCGTAGGAGGCCGCTTGCGGGCGACCGGCTGATTCAAGGCGGTCGGGCCCGAGGGCCCTCCTACGGTGTTGTCTTGCGAAGCATGAGGATTGCAATCGCGATACACCACAACGCATGCCATACGACAAATATCAGCATTTGGTGGACATCGTAATTGCCGTGATGAATCCATTGCATGCCGAGTTGCATGCTGGCCATTGCGAGACCGGCAATACCGAGAGTTCGAGCGTATTTTCCGCCATGGAATAAATGAATGGACCAGGCGGCGATGCCGGCACACATCGCGATTACCGCAAAGCCGA
>CAZPCE010000056.1:11867-12093 GCA_964584915.1 uncultured Arenimonas sp.
CCATGTCAATTGAAATAGCAATGGGCTCGCTGTTTGCAAATCCGTGGATGAATCGAGCAATCCTTCTGCCAGACGGATAATCACGAACCCGTTGATCATCGCCGCGCCTGTCATCGCAAAAGTCCCCAGTGAATAGAGCAGGATGCCGTTGCGGACGAATGCCTGTTTCAAGTTGTGCGCGGAGAATTCAAAAAGGCACAACCAGGTGATGATTGTGGTGGCGATC
>CAZPCE010000057.1:0-10989 GCA_964584915.1 uncultured Arenimonas sp.
CGCTTGAGCGTGCTGTCGATCTTGTTGATCAGCTTGCGGTAACGATCGCGGGTACGCAGTTCCAGCGAATTTTCCGTTTCGCGAGTGGCGCGTTCGGCTTCGTCGCCGACATCACGCACTTCTTCTTTCAGGTTTTCGATGGTTTGCTTGGACTCTTCGATCAAATCGTTTTTCCATTGCAGCAGACGCTGGCGGAAATACTCGATTTGCGAAGGGCTCATATACTCTTCTTTATGCGACGGCTTGTAACCTTCGGGCAGGTTCACGCGCTCGATGGCGGTAGCCAGCTTCATGCGCTCCTGACGTGGCTTGGTCGGTTTGACATAGCCAGCACGTACGCCGGCGTCACGCTTCGGTGCCGGCACCGGAACTACCACGGGGGCAGCGGCGGCTTGGGTCTTGCCCTTGCCGGACGATTTGGCGGCAGGGGCCGTTTTTTCTGTTTGTTTGGCAGCTGGAATAATAACTTCAACCTTTTTAGCTTCAACTTTCTTGACCGGTGCGGGTGCGGGCTTTGCAGCCGGTTTTGCAACCACTTTCTTGGCGACCGGAGCGGGTGCGGCTTTCTTCGCCGGAGCTGCTTTGGCTACGGGTTTGGAAGCTTTGGCAACGGGCTTGGCAGCCGGCTTCACCGCTTTTTTGGCAGCTTTGGCGACTACTTTCTTGGCTGGCGCTTTCTTTGGCGCCGGCTTGGCAACTTTTTTCACCGGCTTTGCGGCAGGTTTCTTGGCGGGAGCTGCTTTCTTTACCGGCTTCTTAGCGGCCGGTTTAACGGCAGGCTTCTTCACTGGTTTTGCAGCGGGTTTCGCTTTGACCGGCTTTGCAGCGGGTTTAGCGGCTTTTTTGGGTGCTGGTTTAGCAGCTTTCTTTACGATTTTTTTAGCGGCCACGGGGGCAATTCCTCTCATTCCTTGAGCCATAAAAGGCGGCGTGTTATAGCCTAGTACTCAGTTCACATCAACCTTAAACTACGCCACATGATTCTACAATTACCAAAAAGCTTCATACTGGTTCTACTTCGTGGCTATAAGCTATTGATTAGTCCACTATTAGGCCAACGTTGCAGGTTTTATCCTAGCTGCTCTAGCTATACCATGGAAGCGGTCGAAAAGTTCGGCGCATGGCGTGGATGCTACCTCGGTGCGCGAAGGATTTTGCGCTGTCATCCTTTCAATCCCGGAGGGAATGATCCAGTACCCGAACATTTCAATTGCAGGCACAAACCATGAGTAATTTACTGATACAGAACGCGCGCATGGTAAACGAAGGTCGCGAATTCACCGGCGATTTGCGAATCCGCGAACAGCGTATCGCCGCCATTGCGCCCCATCTGTTTCCCCGCTCCGACGAGAAAGTGCTGGACGTCAAAGGACGCTGGCTGTTCCCGGGCGTCATTGATGCCCAGGTGCACTTCCGCGAGCCTGGCTTCGAGCACAAGGGCGACCTGAGCAGCGAGCCCGCGGCGGCCGTGGCAGGCGGCGTCACCAGCTATCTGGAAATGCCCAATACCAAACCCCCGGTATTGGACAATGATGCGCTTGAAGATAAATACCATCGCGCTACAGGGCGCTCGCGTGCCAACTTCGGTTTCTATTTCGGCACCAGCAACGACAATCTCGAAGCCATCAAGCGCATCGATCCCAGAAGCACACCGGGCCTGAAGATTTTCATGGGAGCCTCGACGCCCCGCCACATGCTGGTCGACGACCCCGACATCCTGAATGCCATTTTCTCGCACACGCCGGTTCCGATCATCACCCATTGCGAAGATACGCCGATGATCGATGCCGAAATGGCGAAGGCCCGTGCCATTTACGGCGATGACATTCCGGTCGATATCCACGGCGAAATTCGTTCGCGCGAGGCCTGTATCAAGTCGACCCGGCTTGCCATTTCACTCGCGAAAAAGCACAGCACGCCTTTGCACGTATTGCATATCAGTACCGCCGAAGAGCTGGAATTGTTCGCGCCCGGCCCTGTGACCGGCAAGCAGATTACCGCCGAAACCTGCGTGCACTTCCTGCATTTCGCACGCAACGATTATTTCCGGCTGGGCAATTTCATCAAATGCAATCCGGCGATCAAGGAAGCCAGTGATCGTGAAGCATTATTGCGCGCGATCGCCGAAGACCGGATCGATGTGCTCGCGACCGACCATGCACCGCATACGCTCGAAGAAAAACAACTGCCGTACATCAAAGCGCCGTCGGGCTTGCCATTGGTGCAGGACTTCCTGGTAGTGGCCTTGCAAAAAGTTCGCGATGGCCATTTCAGCCTGCCGCACCTGATCCAGAAAATTTGCCACAACCCCGCGCTGCGTTTCGGTATCCAGGAACGCGGCTTTTTGCGCGAAGGTTTTTTTGCCGATCTGGTTATCGTCGAACCCAATGGCGGCACCGATATTACTCGTGAGAAAGTACTCAGCAAATGCGGCTGGTCTCCATTCGAAGGCGAGCATTTCAATGCCAAGGTGGCGGCGACTTTCGTGAATGGCGAGCTGGCTTACGACGGCGCCAAATTGGTTGGCGCGCCCCAAGGTCAACGCCTGCGGTTCCTGCGATGAGGCGACTGCTTTTCGTCGCGCTTACGCTGGGCTTGGTTGCATGCGGAAGCAACAGGAACGTAAAGCCACCCCCTTCTACCCCGACACCCATTGAAATCCCCGGCAACGCAAGCCAGGGCGATCTGGTTCTGGGTCGCGTACCCGTAGGAAGTTCCGTTGAAATTTCGGACGAAACATTGCCGGGTAAAACAGCAGATGCGGAGGCCGCCATCAAACTGAAAGTTGCCGATAACGGACGCATCGCGTTCGGCATTGGCCGCGACGAGGCGTCCGCAAAAATACTGCGCATTCGTTTGGGCAACGGCGAAGTGGTTCAAAAAAGAATCAACATCATCCCCCGCCTATTCAATATCGAAAACATCAACGGCGTACCCGAAAACACGGTCAATCCTCCGCCGGAAATTGCCGCGCGCATTGAACGCGAACAAGCCGAAGTGGTCACCGCGCGTTTACGCAACGACGATCGCCGTGATTTCGACACCCGCTTTATCTGGCCGGTAGAGGGTCGTGTCAGCGGTGTTTACGGAAGCCAGCGCATTTACAATGGCACGCCGAAATCCTGGCATTCCGGGCTTGATGTTGCCGCGGCACAAGGCACGCCGATCAAGGCCCCTGCGGGCGGAATTGTCACATTCGCAAAGCCGGATTTATACCTGACCGGCGGTACCGTGCTGATTGATCACGGCATGGGGATCAGTTCGAACTTCCTGCATCTCTCGCGGCTCGATGTGAAAGTCGGAGACCGGGTTGAACAAGGCCAGGTGATTGGACTGGTAGGCGCTACAGGACGCGCCACTGGCCCGCATATGCATTGGGGCATGAATTGGTTGAAGGTACGGATCGATCCGCAATTGCTGGTGCCTGCGAAGCCCTGATGCTGTCGCAGGAGCGACGGAAGTCGCAATCAGCCTGCTTAACTGTCGCGACTTCCGTCGCTCCTAAGCGTCCAATCAGACACGATTTACGCTTTCGGCGGACTACTCAAAAGTTTCAGCACCATTAAGATCACCGCACCGGCACCCAGTAGCAATACCGACCACAACATAATGCTGCGCCAGTCGGTCGGTGCCTTGCCGATGTCATCCATATTGGCGATGACTTTTGTGGCTTTACCGAAACTCGCATCGGCAGGTTTCCAGTTCTGGCCCTGATTCAGCTTTACCTGATTGATCAGCACATCGAGCGGGTATTGGTCGCGCTGGGCTTTCATGCTGCCAGCCGAAACGACATAGGGTCCTTTACCGTGCGTGAGCAATAGAAACTGCTCCGGACGGTAGGCAAATTTCAATACCGGCGCTTCGTTGATGTCGGTATTGGATTCGATCCGCCAATACCGCACGCGCCCCGACTGCAGACTGCTCGATTCGTTATCCAGTGAAACGCCTGCTGCGCGCAAACGAAAAACCGTCAGCTCGCTTTGCGGCTGCCAGTAATCGAGTTCGTTCTGGCGTGCCGAAATCGAAAACTGCGCGATGGCATTGGTATTTTTCAATTCGATATTCAGTTGTTCCGGCAAAACGCGTGCCGGTAATTCATAGACGAAGCCACGTCCGTCTTTTTTAAGATAATTGGCCTGCAGCCATTGTTGCGGTGGCGAGCGCACAATGCCGAACGGCCGTTGCTTAATCCTGAAGCCGCTGATTTGCAGCCCCGCCGGCGCATCGAAACTTTGTATTCGAAGGTATTTAGCGGCATTGCCGGGAAGCTCGATCATCAGGCGTTGCAAACGCTGTCCGTCCTGTTGCAGCGAAACAATCGAAGCGGTGTTGATTGGCTGCCACAGCTGTAGGTCTTGACTGGACAACACGACCAGCCGCGCATTGAAGTCTCCCGCCTTGTCGGACAACTGGACTTGCAAGGCTTCGATGCCCTGATCTTCAGCATCCACGTCGATGATCCAGTCATGCGATTCGAGTGCGGACGCCTGATTGGCGAAATCGGCATCCAGACTTAAATCGCCTTCGGAACTCCTTTGTACGTGCAGCTTGAGCAGATCGGGATTCTCGCTGGCTTCCCTGGGCAGCGAAAAGGTTTTTGCCTGCACCCACGTGGCCGGCAAAGGACCGTAGGTGGAAGGCATCGGACCAAACGGCAGCGCTTCACCGGACGCATTGAAAGCGGCCAAATCCGACAAGTCCGGCTTTTGAATGATGCGATAAATTTCCTCGTTCAGGGTTATCGCGAACGCACCCTCGCCTTGCGCATTCACCGGCCATTGCTGCGCGTAATCCGAAGAGGAGGATGCCGCAGCAATGCCGCTCGCCATCAATCCGACTATCAGGCATCGAAATTTCATGCTTCATCCTCCTTCTGCTTTGGTGGCTGTGGCGCGAAATAACCGACGACCACCAGCAATATGCCGACAGCGAGGCAGGAAACGATTCCCGGGATGTTCTCCATGTATCTGCGATCAACCAGGATCAGTTTGCCCAGCACCACCAACATCAACAGGCCGCCGCCCATCCATTGTTTACGATTGGCACGACTCGAACCCAGGATCAAACCGCTCACGCCGAGCAAACTCCAGACAATGGTCAGGCTCGCTTGCGTGATGCCGGCGTCCAGAAGAGCGGCATCCCATGGCAGGTGATACAAATGATGTACACCGCGCAAGGTAGCCATGGTCATGAAAACGAAGCCGACGAATGGCCAGAGTTTCAGGATGCTTTCCATATCCGGCTTTTCATGCCTGATGTAACCGCCGAACAGGGCTGCCGTTGCCAACAGGCTCAATTCCAATGGATTGATGATCGGGAGGTACATCACCGGCGCCGAACTTCCTTCCAGGAACAGGCCGATGACCCAGGCGCAAGCCAGCATGGCGAATGCTGGGGTAAACCAAGCCGCATCATAGCTGTGGAAACGATTTTGCATTGGCCAGGCGAATACATTCCGCATGCGCCACAAACCCAAGGTCATCAAACCAATCGGCAGGCAGACCGCAGGTGCATACCAGCCCTGCGCCAGATTCCACTGGGTATCGACCTGGTAATGCCATTGCAGGCTCAAGGCGATCGCCGCAGACCAAAGCAATACGATATGCATGAAGCCGCCGGCGCGCGAAGATTGTGCGGCCTCGTCATTTGCTTCCCGCCAAAGGGCATAAATACTGCCCAGCAGGAATGCCGCCCAATACGCCCATGTCTGCATCATTAAGGGCGCGTTGAATTTTCCGGTGGCAATCAGGACGAATACCGGCGCGCTGAATATGCTGAAAGCAGCCAGCTTTTTCATTGCAGGCCATTGGAGCTTGCTCTGCAACAAGGTGGCGATGAATATCGTGACAGAGAAATACAGCATGGAGTATTGCCATATTCCGATGCCGCGTTCCGCGATATCAAAATCATGCAACATCGAACCAAACCACCACATGCATGCCCACAGGAACAGCATGACTGGCATTGTCTTACCTTTGCTCAAACGCCTGAAGACAAGGCTCAACAGGAAGCCGGAGATGGCGATAATGAAGGCACCGAGATAGTGCGGATTCAATACCAACTGCTCCAGGTCGCTCGCGTTGTAGGGTTCATTGAGGATGGAGACGAGAAACGAACCCGCCGCAAGCAACTGCAGCAATACGCCGGTGACGGTTGGCAATGTACGTTTTTGACGCAGACCGATCCACGCAACGCCAACGCCTTCCAGAGCCCATACCGTCGCCGTTGTCGCGGCGGAAAATGCGAGCGGGATCGCCAGCGTTGCGAAGCCCAGCGCCAGGGCACCGTAGGCTTCCGCAAGCAAGCGTTCGTTCTTGCGACGGTGCAGGAAATACACCATGCCGCCATAAATGAGCGATATCACCAGCGCACTGAAAGCAAGGCCCAGTCGATTGTCTTCGAGCAGTTTTGCCTGCAACGGAAACGCCAGCAACGGGGTGCCGAATACCAGCGTGCCGTCCACCCACGGTTTGCGGTATTCGGTTTGCTTGATCACATACAGCAAACCGATCACCGTATAGAACACGAAGAACAGGATCAGGAACGGCTCTACCGTATTGAACAGCTCGGGCTTGTAATATTTCACGCCCCAGGCAGTGCCGACGCCGAAAGTGAAAACGAACCCCATCAAATTCAGCACGCGCCAGGATTTTTTCCAGGCGATGGCGAATACGGCGGTATTCAATATCGCGTAATAACTGAACAAGGCAATGTGATTGCCGCTGCCGGTGGAAATCAGCACGGGTGCGAGATATCCGCCCAGAAACCCGAGTACCGCGATCCACATCGTGTTTTGCAGTATTGCCAGCAAGGCGGCACCGGCAACGAGTATCACGATCAATCCGAAACTCAGTTCGGCTGGCAATAAATTGAAGTATTTGTAGGCCGCAAAAGTGGTGAGCATCAAGGTACCAATCGCACCGCCCTGCAGACTCAAACCGAAGGCCGGATTGCGTTCCCGTTCGCGCCAGCCGAATGCCAACGCCGCGAGTGCCGCCACGACAATGATGATCAGGCGGTATTCAATCGGGAAGGTGAAATAACCCTGCACATAGGCATACCGCAGCAAGGCCGCGATGCCGAAAAACGTAACGACTACGCCGACTTTTACCGGCACGTTGCCTTCGGTAAACCAGCGCTTGACGGTATCCACCATGCGCTCATCCCAAGACATCTCTCTGGTGGCCGATGTAAAGGTGACATCGGGCGAGCTTGAGCGTGGCATGCTGGGAGTCTCGATAGGTGGCGGGCTTGGCTTCGTAGTGGCTGCGATGGGTGGCGGCGTCGGTGTCGATGCAGCGGCAGCCGGTGGCGGAGCTTGGTTCGATGTAACGGGCGGCGTTGGTTCGCTGCTTGTGAACACGGCACGATTGGCGACGTTCGCTTTTTCAGCCATCGCCGGTGGTGGCGTTTGCACCGGGGCGATGGGTTCGGCGGGTTTGACCGGCTGCGCTCCTGGAGTCGGTGCAGCGGGAATCGGCGGTGGTACCGTCTTCGATGCTTCTGGTTTGATCGCCTCGGCAGCTGCCTGGACAGGAGGAGCCGCTGCAGCTTTCAGTTTGGCACTGAGCTGATCGCGTTCCGCAGACAGTTTCCTGAAGGCATCGCGCGCTTGCATCAATTCGGCTTCGAAATTATTCAGCCGGGAACCCAATTGGCTCACGGAGGCCAGTAGCCAGCCGATGAAAAAACCCATCGTGCCACCCAGTAACCAACGCTCCTGGGATAAAGCAACACCGACGAACAAAGCAATAAAGCCGATTAACCAGTTCATTGAGAACCCGCGATTGTTGAGACAGGCTGAGTCTAGCCGGTTGTGAAGACTTTATGAACGCAAAAAGGCCGGTGATTAACCGGCCTTCGTTGAAGTATCAGCAAATGCTACTGGAAGTTGGCAGCTAGTAGCCTCCGGGCACGCCTTTGCTGGCAACCGCTACCGCGTTATGGGGATGCAAGCTCTCGAAATGCGATGCCTGCACCCAGAAATCCTGGATTCGGCTGTCTGAATTCAATGCCGATTGAAGACGACGTGCGGCATCTTCGCAAAACATCAGGTTCTGTCCGTTCAGACGGGCAAAGGCTTGTTCGTCCTCGCGCTTCACCGCTGCCTGTACCGGTGTCTTCAGTGCAGCTTCGATGGTGTCGATCATCTCCACGAGCGGGAATTGGACGAAATCCTGCGAGAGCTTCACTTTCACTTCGGCGATGCTGCGTTGGCTATGCGGCGTGGCCATGATGCCCTGCTCGCTGCCAAGCCAGTTCAATACCTGCTGATAGTCGAGATTTTGTTCGGGCGAAAAATCCTTGCCGAACTGTTCCTGGATCAACTGGCGTGCAAGTGCGGCGGAACATGGGCAGGTGCTCGAATACGCCGCATCAAGGCCAAGCTCGAGCGAAAATTGTTGCTTGTCCATCACACCGGTGATGCGAACCGGATACGACTTCCAACCGCTGTTGTCGGTCACCAGCGCCGGACGTCGCACCATGTAATCAAAACGTATTGTCAGTTTTGCCTGGTCGGACAAATCGGCATGCGAATCCAGAAAATCTTTCAGGATATGGCGAATGCTTTGCGGCGTGATCGCTTCGGCAGACAAATGCCGGTCAACGTGCAAATACAAACGCGACATGTGAATGCCGCGTACGTCAGGACGTTTCAGATTCACAAACGCATTGACCCGGGCGCCACTGGTAACCACACGGCCATTCGCGTCGGAAACCGAGACCGGCATTTCGATATCACCCATGCCCACCCAATCAAGCACGCCGGCAATGGCGGGCTTCACTTCATTGGCAACGTCGGGCATGACGCGGGCCAGGTTTTCGTTTGAAGAAGGTGCCATAAATATTCCGTGAGGACTGTGACTCGTTGAAGCATAGGTGGGGACGAGTGCAGCTTTCGTCAAGATCGGCGCTTATTTTATCCGGGAACGGTTACAGCCGCACGCCAGGCACGCCACAAATTCAATGGTGCCGATGTTTTGACAAAGCCTTTGCCGCTCATCAATTGCCGCAACTTGGCCTGATCGAAGCGCGTCCTGGCCCTGCGGAACAAGGTTCCGGCAATATCGTCCGGCAAAGCTGAATTCAGTTCAGCTGCCCAATCCTGCAACAGACCGTTTCGGCCAATGGTCGGCAGTTGCATCGCATTGACCGAATGGCGCGCCATCAGATGCATCGGAATTCCGGCCTGGTCTTCCGCCGACAGGCCGTGCGGCAATCGATGCAACAGGCAGTGCACCGCGAATACGCTTTTATGGCTGGCTCTTTTTGCATCGAACAAGCGGTCTTCGATTTCCGTCAATGCAGCGGCGAACGGCAATAAATTCGCTATCGCCTGTTTGGTATTGCCGGCACGAGTTGCGCTTGCTTCGATAACGCCGAACAAGCCGGATGCAAGTGCTGTCCAAGGCACGGAAATATCCAGCAATGCCTGCGTGAGCGGATGGCGTGGCTGCCCGTTCGACAGGCGCTGGAATTCATCTGCCCACCATGCGGTTTTAATGTCGGTGACATGCTGGTCGCTCAGTTCAAACAAAGTATGTTTCAACTCGTGCAGCAATGCACCCCAAACATGAAACAACAATTTATCCGATGCCGGGACGAATACTTCGGCAAACTGCATTTCAGGCTCGCGTGCGTACCATTTTGAAACGAAATGCTGCAAACCTTCGTGTTGCGATTCGCTCATACCCGCAAAACACCTTCTGCAAGCAGGGCCAATGGGGCATCGCTCATGATGTCGGCACGCCATAAGGCCGGATCATCATGGGCTTCGCGGTAACCCCATAAGGCTGCCACGGATTTCATGCCTGCATGTTTTGCCGCGAGCACATCGCGTTCATCATCGCCGACATAAATACAATCGGCGGCCTGTACCGCGAGCAATTCACATGCATGGAACAATTGATCGGGATCGGGTTTTTTTCGCGGAAGCGTATCGCCGCCTATCAAAACGGCAGTCCGCTGCGTCCATCCCATGCTGTGCACGACTTCTTTCGCCAGGTAATACGGTTTATTGGTAACTATGCCCCAGCGTGAGCCAGTCGCTTCGATCGCATTCAGAACGGTTTCGATATCGGCAAATGGCGTGCTGTATTGCGCGACGGCTTTTTGATAGCAATCAAGAAACGGCTGCAGATATTGCAGACGTTTTTCTTCATCCAGTTCCGGAAAAGCGACGGCCAACATGGCACGCGCGCCTTTGGAAACGACTGGCCGGATGTCGGCAAGACTCAATGCGGGCTTTCCGGCTTGCTGCACGATGAGATTCAGTGCATTCAGCAAATCGACCGCGCTATCGACCAGAGTACCGTCCAGATCAAACAGGATGACCGGCGCCATCGGGATACTGCTCATGGCTGTAATGACGGTTTTTCGGCCGTCATCAAATAATTGATATCGGTGCGTTCATTCACCCAGGCCTTTCCGCTCATCGGGTTATAGGCAAGACCACTGATATCCTCGACATTGAAACCCTCGGCACGGCACCAGCTCGCCAATTCGGAAGGCTTGATGAATTTCTGGTATTCGTGCGTACCTTTGGGCAGCAGATTCGCAAGGTATTCGGCGCCGACTATCGCAATCGCAAATGCCGCCGGCGTGCGGTTCAGCGTCGAGACGAACAGCTTGCCGCCTGGCTTCAGCAATTTTTCGCAGGCCCGAAGAATCGATGATGGGTCCGGTACATGTTCCAGCATTTCCATGCAGGTAACGGCATCGAACTGTCCTGCCATTTCTTCGGCCAGCGATTCGACCGATTGCAGACGATAGTCGACTTTCACGTTCGACTCGTACAAATGCAGCTTGGCGATTTCGATCAGTTCCGCAGCCAGGTCAAGCGCAACCACTTCCGCACCTTCGCGAGCCATTGCTTCACTGAGCAAGCCACCGCCGCAACCCACGTCGAGCACTTTCCTGCCGCGCAGCGGCAGCTGTTTGGTGACATACGCAAGACGCGCCGGATTCAGGTGATGCAAGGGTTTCTGC
>CAZPCE010000057.1:10999-12041 GCA_964584915.1 uncultured Arenimonas sp.
CCCACCAGCGATTCGCCAAAGCGGCAAACTTGTCGATTTCGGCACGACTGACGTTTTCGTTATTCATTCTACAAATCCTTCGATATCTTGGCAGGAGAGCCTCTAGGCCCGATTGAAGATCAGTCGGGCCTGGAAGGCCGTCCAACGCTTATCGTAGAAATTCTCTGGTGCCAATGCTTCGCTTTTTGTTTCAGCGCAATGCTGTCCATCGACAGCAACTGGCCTTGTTCGAGTTTCGCAACACCTGCTATCCAGACATCGCTGACTTGCTGGCGGCCGCAGGAATAGACCAGTTGCGAAATCACGTTATACATCGGTTGCGTTTCAATCGAGCACATATCGACACAAACAAGATCGGCCTGCTTGCCGATTTCAATCGAACCGATCAGGTCGGCCATGCCGATCGCTTTCGCACCACCGAGCGTCGCGACATGCAAAGCCGATGCGGCATTGAGTGCGGTAGCATCCGATGCCACCGCTTTCGCCAACAAGGCGGCGGTACGAATTTCATCGAACATATCGAGATCGTTGTTGCTGGCGCAACCATCGGTACCCACCGCCAGATTGACTCCGGCACGACGCAATTTTTCTACCGGCGCGAAACCGGAAGCCAGCTTCATATTGGACTGCGGACAATGCACCACTGAAACGCCGCGATCTGCGCACAAAGCAATTTCGGCGTCGGTCAATTGCGTCATGTGCACGGCAATCATCCGGTCATTCCACAAACCGAGCCGGTCGAGTCTTGCAATTGGCCGCATGCCATGCAACTTGATCGACTCTTCCACTTCGTGCGCGGTTTCATGCACATGGCAGTGCACCGGAATATCGAGTTGATCAGATAGCACGCGAATGCGGTCAAAGTTGTCGTTGCATACCGTATAAGGCGCATGCGGCGCGAAAGCCGTGCGTACGAGCGCATCGCGACGATAATTGTCGTGCACTTCGCAGGCCTTGTCGAAATATTCGGCATGCGATTTTGCCCAAGCCGACGGGAAGTCGATGATCGGCAAACCTACCAATGCACGGAAGCCGTGTTTGT
>CAZPCE010000058.1:0-12028 GCA_964584915.1 uncultured Arenimonas sp.
ATGACGCCGGTTTTCAATAATTCGTAGACAAGGGTTCCAACGAATAAAATATTCAGCAGCAGAATCAGGCCAATGATGGTTTTTATTCGTCTTGTCATCTTTGATTGAATCAGTGATCGAATTGAAGTCTCGCGAGCTCGGCATACAAACCGCCTTGCGCAATCAATTCGTTATGCGTGCCCTGGGCAATGATACGGCCTTTATCCATCACGATGATGCGGTCGGCTTTCAATACCGTCGCCAGCCTGTGCGCAATCACAAGTGTGGTACGGCCTTCCATCAACCGTTCCAGCGCTTGTTGAACGGCGCGTTCGCTTTGTGCGTCCAGTGCCGATGTTGCTTCATCAAGCAATAAGACGGGTGCGTCTTTCAAAAGTGCCCGCGCAATCGCGAGGCGTTGTTGCTGTCCGCCGGAAAGGCGGGCACCACGTTCGCCAAGCTCGCTGTCATAACCCAGCGGTAGCTCCGAAATGAACTCATGCGCTTCGGCACTGCGTGCGGAGGTTTCAATTTCGGCATCGGTGGCTTCGAGCTTGCCGTAGCGAATATTTTCGCGGGCCGTGGTGCCGAAGATGACGGGATCCTGGGGTACCAGCGCAATTTGTTCGCGCAAGAAACCGGGCTCAAGTTGTCTCAGGTCGATGCCATCGAATTTCACGCTGCCAGCTTCGGGATCATGGAAGCGAAGCAGCAATTGGAATACCGTGGTTTTGCCGGCACCGGAAGGACCGACAAGCGCAACCGTTTCACCCGGTGCGATACTCAAACTGAAGTTTTGCAGTGCCGAGGTATCGGGCCTGCTGGGGTAGGAGAAGCTCACGTTGTCGAGACTCAGCGCGCCTTTGGTCGGCATAACCATGGTGGCCGGATGTTGCGGACTCGCGAGCTGGCTTGTTTCATTGAGCAAATCGTTGATGCGGGTCATGCCGCCGCTGGCACGCTGCACTTCACTCCATACCTCGGTGAGTCCGGCAACGGAGCCGCCGCCGATCATGGCGTACAACAAAAACTGTCCAAGCACGCCGGCACTCATTTCACCGGAAACCACGTCACGCGCTCCAGACCAAAGCACGGCGGTAATCGCGCCGAAAATGATGACGATGAAAACTGCCGTCAGGGCCGATTGCATGCCTATTCGCTTGCGAGCGGCTTTCAGGCTTCGCTTGACGGCATCATTGAAGCGCGAGCTTTCAAAACCTTCGCGGGCATAGCTCTGCACGGTATGCATGGCGTTGAATGTTTCACCGGCACGCGCATTGGCATCGGCAACCCTGTCCTGGCTGTCTTTCGAAGCGCCGCGTACTTTGCGTCCCGACAGAGCCATCGGCAAGACCGCCAGCGGGATGCCCAGCAAGACGTACATCGCCATTTTCGGACTGGTATAGGCCAGCATTGTCGCGCTGCCGATCACGGTGATGCCGCTGCGCAATGCGATCGACATGCTGGAACCCACCATGCTGCGAAGCAATTCGGTATCGGCCGACAGGCGCGACAATAACTCGCCACTGCGGGTGCGTTCAAAAAAGCTCTGGTCCAGCGACAATAAGTGACGGTAGAGTTTTTGCCGCAAATCGGCGATGACCCGTTCGCCAAGCAATGAAACGAAATAGAAACGCGCCGCGGTGGCAAGCGCCAAAACAACGGCGACCATGAGCAGCAAGCCAAACCAGCGATCTATCGATCCGCCCTTGGCAAAGCCGTGATCGATCATGTTTCTTACAGCAACCGGGAAAAACAGCGTGGCGCTGGACGATATCGCCAAGGCGATCAGCCAGAAAATCAGCAAGCTGCGATGTGGTTTCAGAAATGGCAGTAAACCGCGCAGCGAATTTACTTTTTGAATGGGGCTTTCGGACTTAGGGACTGGCGTGTTCATGGTCGTTATTGTCGCACGGGCTCAGTATTGCGGCGCCACGGCTCAAATCATTCATCCGGGAGGTCAGAATGGGGAGATATTGGGCCGGAATGCGGAAATGCAATTGCCAACCATGCTCGTTGAAGCTTTCATCCAGTTTGGTTGCCTGATGTTGCTGCAAAAGCAGGTGTACGCTGCCAGTCAGCGAAAAATCGCATTGCAGTTTTGCTTCAAGCCACACAAGCAGCGGCTTGCGTTCCGCAAGGCGAAGGCATTCCGCCGCAGCGCCGCCATAGGCTCGCACCAGGCCGCCGGTACCGAGATTGATGCCGCCATACCAGCGGGTGACGATGACCAACACCGCGTCGAGTTGTTGGCCATCGATAGCCGACAAGATAGGCCGGCCGGCGGTGCCGGATGGTTCGCCATCATCGGAAAAACGGTAATTCGATCCTAATTTATAGGCCCAGCAATGATGTGTTGCCGGTTGCTGTTTTGCGATATCCAGCAAATCCATGGCCTGGCCGATATCCGATATCGGATAGGCGGTGGCAAGAAAGCGTGATTGTTTTGCTTCAAGCCAGTGTTCGGCCCTGGAGGCGAGTGTGAAGCCGCTCATTTCAGGAGTGGTTTTAATTCTTCGGGGATTCGCAGTTTCGGATGCGTTTGCTTGTACAGCTTCAGGCTGGCCTTGGCGCCTTCGATGTCATTGCGCTCTACGCGATGTTTGATCGCATCAAGCCATTGGGCGGGTGCGAGCGTTGCGTCTTCTGCAATTCCCGGATCGGCGACCTTTGCACGCGAGATCACTTGAACCGGTTGGCTGGTCTCAGCATCAACGCGTTTTATCCGACTGCCGGTAACGCTGACGGCTTCCAGTTCCTTGCTTTCCGCGTAACCCAGGGAAGCGGCGGGCGCGGGAGGTGCAGCGGCCGGCATCGGTGCCGCATCGGCAACAGCCCCTGCCGTTTGCGGCACCCAGTCGGACTCGGCAGCCTGATCGCGCCGCATTTTATCTTTTTCGGCACCGGCTTTCTTTGCGAGTGCCGCATCTGCCATTTCCTGGCGAACCGTATTTTCGCGTGCCCGCATCTCGGATTTCATGGCTTGCGGTTTTTCAGCAGGAGCGGCCGATGCAAAAGCATCCGCCGCAGCATCTGCTTCTGCGAGCTCCGATGGCGGCGGTGAAGTCGGCTCAGGTTCACGTGCCGGAATCATCTCGACGGTCAAACTGTCTTCCTTGTTGCCGCTATCGATTTCCTGTCGGGACATTACATTCTGATCGTCCGGCAATTCGTAAATCGGTGCTGCCATCGACTGGAATAACTGCCAGCCGATGCCGACAGTGAGAATCGAAGCCGCGGCGGTTCCCAGCCAAAGCGCGGACGTGCCGAGCCACGCTTTTGTCCAGCGCGGATTCTTCGGCGAATGAGACGATGACGCCACCGCATCCGTCGCCGCCTTCAAAATCAGGGCATCCAGCGCCGCCGGTGGTTCACCGCCAGGCAATGCACGAACAACGCGCGCAAGATCGCGTTCTTCGGCGCTAAGCGTTTCGTGCTGGGATGGGGGCTGATTGTTCATGATCGAAGTTTGTCTCGCAATTTATCCAGGGCATACCGAAGCCGCGATTTAACGGTTTCTCGTCCTACGCCGGTAATTTCCGCAATTTCCTCCAACGATAATTCCTGTTCCAAACGTAACATCACTGCTTCCCTTTGATCTTGGGGCAGTTCTTCCAATGCCAATTGCAATCGCCGTCGTTCCTCGAATGCCGATAGCTGCCGTTCAGGCGTATGGGGGTCGGGCGTTTGCTCTGCGCGTTCCATCGCGTCTTCGCCGGCTTGCGGACGGTGCTGCTGGGCACGCCAATGGTCGGTAAGACGGTTATGAGCGATCTGGTAAAGCCAGGTGGTAAATTTTGCCTCGGGTCGGTAACGCTCGCGAGCCTGGATGACTTTCTGCCAGACGTCCTGATACAGCTCCTCGGCGGTACCGTGTTCGCGCAACTGGCGCAGCATGAACCGGAACAGCGGTCCTCGATGACGCGCATACAGAAGTTCGAAGGCGCTGGCATCACCAGTTCCATACGCGATCATCAATTCTTCATCGTTACGCTCTGCCAGCATGTGACAGAGCGTACGAAGTTTTTGCTATTTCGAAAAGCCGTCATTCGCTGATTTGCGCAACGTCGACGGTTCCGGTCAGGCGGCTGGCTTGGTCGATAAGACCGATAAACTCGGCCCGATAGCCCCAGGAATCAGGCAGTGACACGCTGGCAGCAAGTTGCCTGACATCGTTCCACTTGAATTGCCCGCTGTTTTTTCCGCCGCGCAACAAATCGGCATAAGCGGCAAGCGACGCCGCTAATTTCATGCGGTCACTTGGTTTTGCGCTAATACCGGAACGCAGCATCGGTTTTTCGATCAATTGGCTTAGTTCATTGCCGGGTTGCTTGTAGCGCAATCTCAGTAGCGCGATTTCATCGGATTTACCCGCCGCAACCGGTGCCGTTTTCCCGTAACGAAGCGGGCTAACGCTTTCACCACCGGAGCCGACCAAGGTGATTTCGTAAATGGCGGTGACATCATGACCGGCACCGATTTCACCGGCGTCGATCTTGTCATTGTTGAAGTCTTCGCGATTGAGTTTGCGATTTTCGTAGCCGATCAAACGATATTCGGCGACAACGGCGGGGTTGAATTCGACCTGGATTTTCACGTCCTGGGCAATCGTCATCATGGTGGAAGACATTTCCTCGACCAGTACTTTGCGGCCTTCATTCAAATTATCGATATAAGCATGGTTGCCGTTGCCGACATCGGCCAGTTGCTCGGCCATTTGGTCGTTGTAGTTGCCTTGTCCGAAGCCGAGCGTAGTCAACGCGATGCCGGATTTTCGCTGGTCGGCGACAAGCGTTTTCAACATTTCGGTATCGTAGATGCCGACGTTGAAATCGCCATCGGTCGCCAGAATCACGCGATTCACGCCATTGTCTATGAAATTGTCCTTGGCGATTTTGTAAGCCAACTCAATGCCCTGGCCACCATTGGTGGAGCCACCGGCTTGCAGTTTGTCCAGCGCTTGCAAAATGGTGTCCTTGTCGGCACCGCTGGTGGCAGGCAACACCAGGCCAGCGCTGCCGGCGTAAACAACGATGGAGACGCGATCTTGCGGGCGCAATTTATTCACCATTTCCTTGAAGCTGGAAATCAGCAAAGGCAGTTTGTCTTCACTCGACATCGAGCCGGAGGTGTCGATAAGGAACACGATGTTGGCGGCCGGGATTTGCGAACGTGCTACTTCGTAACCCTTGATGCCGACCAGCATCAACTGGTGTTTTGAATTCCAGGGCGCAGCGGCAATTTCGGTATTGACCGAAAACGGCTGTTTGCGCGAATTTGGTGCGGCATATCCGAAATCGAAGTAGTTGATGATTTCTTCGGCGCGTACGGAGTCCGCCGGCGGCCGGGTTCCGTTATTCAGCATGCGGCGAACATTGCTGTAGCTGCCGGTATCCACGTCGATCGAGAATGTACTGACGGGATTTTCAGCGGCAAGCTGGATCGGGTTGTCGCTGAAGTTTTTGTATTTTTCGGTATTTTGTTCAGGCTCCTGCGGCTGGGCGTAACCGGCGATGTTTCCCGATATTGCTTTTGCCTGCATGCGAAGCAAAGGTGGCGGACTCTGGGGTGCACGATATGCCAACGGGGCAGGGGCGTTGGCTATGTTGTCTCTGGTGATGACCTGGACTGGACTTCCCGCTTCCGAATCGACACGTTTCATGCGGCTGCCCGTTACTACGATTTCCTCGAGTTCCTTTCTTTCTTTCTTGTCGGACTCGCCCTCGGCAGCGACGTCTTTTTTCACCTGGTTGTTACAGGCTGTTAACAGAATCAGGCTGATGGCGAATACAAGTGCTTTGCGGTTCATTACACGCTCCTTTCGGTTGGGTGTGCGTATGAACGGGTGCGAAGCAGTTTCGGGGTTAATTGCCTAAATGCTCGGTATTCAAGGCTTATAATATGGCCATGAAACGCTTACCGCTAAGGCCCTTGTTCTGGCTTACCCAAAGGCCAATGTTGACGGCGGCCATTATCTTGATCGCGGGCGTTTTTCTGAGTTGGCGCGCGGGCGAACTGGAATATCAGCACGATTTAAGCCAGCAGAAAAATGAAATCCAGACGCAGGTTTCGAATTTCCGAGCACAGCTGGAAACCAAGCTGAATTACAGTGTGGCATTGATCAAGGGACTCGCGGTCGATCTGGTCATTCGCGAAGAAATGACGCCGGAACAATTCGCGTCCATTGCGGAAGAATTGAGTAGCACAAATCCTGCGCAGCGCAATTTATCGCTGGCTCCCCATTTCATCGTTCGCGATGTATATCCCCTTGCGGGCAACGAAGATGTCGTGGGTCTGAATTTGTTGCTTGATCCGGAGCAAAAAACCGCGGTGTATCGATCCATCCAGCTGGATGATGCGGTGCTCGCGGGCCCCTTCCTTCTCGATCAGGGCGGAAGCGGCGTCGTTTGCCGCATGCCGGTATGGATCAAGAAAGAAGGCGTGCCGCGTTTATGGGGCGCTGTCTCGATCACGCTGGATTTTCCTGCCTTGATGGAAGAAGCGGGTTTGGCGCGGCTGGAACAGGATCTCGATATTTCGATTCGCGGCCGTGATGCCACCGGGCCGGCGGGGCAATTCTTTTTCGGCGACGAGAAATCGATTTCGAAAGATGCCGTGCGCGTACCGGTGTTCGTACCCGGCGGAAGTTGGCTTATTTCAGCGCAACCAAAACGTGGTTTCGAGATTGAACCATGGTGGCAGACGAGTGCCGGTATTATCGGATTGCTCGTAACGCTGTTCTCGGCATTGGCCACGTACCGGATATTGTTCGATCGTTCGCGTATCCGCCATCTGGCGGACCATGATCCCTTGACGCAATTGCCAAATCGCCGTCAGGCATTGTCGGATTTGTATGAATTGACCCATCGCAGCAAACGCAATGGCCAGCCATTTGCGGTTTTATCGATCGATCTGGATGGATTCAAGCCGATCAACGACGCGCATGGCCATGATGCGGGCGACGAGGTCTTGAAAACCATTGCCAAGCGTTTGTTGGCAGCCGTTCGAACCGGCGATACGGTGGCACGGATGGGAGGCGATGAATTCATCGTACTGATCAATGATCCGCAAGTGGACGATGAAAACCACTTGCTCAGCTACGCCGCCAGGATGCGGGATATCCTCTCGCAACCCATTCAGATACAGCAGGGGCAATTGGTTTACGTCGGTGCCAGTATCGGTGTGGCGGCCTATCCTTCACATGCGGATGAAGTGGACGATTTGATGCGTGAGGCGGATCAGGCGATGTATCGCGCGAAACGCGAAAAAAATTCGGGTGTCGAAATAGCAAACGCTATTTGATTTCGAGATTCAAGTTGCCGTTTTGCAATTGCGCAACCACCAGTTCGCCTTTCTTTACGCTTTCACTGTCCCGAACTATCGAGCCATCTTCCTGTTTGCGGATGATCGAATAACCGCGCGACAAGGTCGCCAGCGGACTGACTGCCGACAGCCCGCGCCCCAATTCGCGCAAATGCCCGATCTTGGCCTGAAGCTGGCGGGCCGCCGCATTGTGAAGCGATTGATTCAATGCGTTCAGGCGAAGCCGGTGCCTTTGCATTTGCTGTTGCGGATGCTGGCGTTCCAGTCTTGCAAGGGCAATGCGAAGTCTTGCCAGCTTTGCCTGCGCCAGCAACTGGAAATTCTTTGCAAGATGCTGTTGCGTCTGCAACAGACGCTGTCTCGCCTGCGCCATGCGCGTTTGCGGGTCATGCAGGCGCAAGCGCAGATAGGTTTGGTCGATGCGTTGCTGTTTGTTTTGCAGCAGGCGCTTTTGCGAAGTTTCAAGACGGTTTCGCAGTTGCGCAATCCGCGCGCTTAAATCCAGTTTGTCCGGCACCAGTAATTCGGCGGCGGCGGAGGGCGTCGGTGCGCGGATATCGGCGGCGAAATCGGAAAGCGTAAAATCGATTTCATGGCCGACGGCGGAAATCACGATGGTTTTTGATTGTGCGATATCGCGAGCCAGCGCTTCGTCGTTGAACGACCACAAATCTTCCAGTGAACCGCCGCCGCGTGTCAGCAGGATGGCATCATAGGCTTGGCTGGCATTGGCGCGAGACAGCATAGTGCGGATTTCGTTTGCCGCCGCTTCACCCTGTACTGCAACGGGAAGTACATCGACCTGGAGCAATGGAAAGCGTCGGGACAAGACGCTAACTACATCGCGCACTGCAGCGCCGGTTGCCGAGGTGATGATTGCCAGGCGATGCACGAAGGTGGGCAGGGGGCGTTTACGGGAATCGTCGAATATGCCTTCCGCCGCCAGCTTGGCCTTGAGTTCGACGTAGGCTCTTTGCAGCGCGCCTTCGCCGGCTTCCTCCATGTGTTCGAGTACCAGTTGGTAATCGCCACGTGCCTCATACAATGTGAGGCGGCCACGCACCAATACCTGCATGCCGTCGCGCGGCTGGAATCGCAAGTACATGGCTTTCTGTTTGAACAGGGCGCAGCGTACCTGGGCGCGGTCGTCCTTCAGTGTGAAATACAGATGGCCGGAGGCGGGACGTGAAAAATTGCTGATTTCGCCCTCTACCCAGACCTGGCTGAAGCTCGATTCAAGCAAGTCCCGCGCCAGCACATTCAACTGGACAGGTTTCAACACCCGGCGTTCGCGGACTAATTCGGACATGCCTGGACAGGATCATCAAGCTTATGGGCGCATAGGATAACGCTTAACGCCGGGCTTGGGGTTTCGCTCTGCAAAGGACTAAACTAGCAATCACTGAGGAGTGATTCCATGTCTGATGCCTATCGCCGCCTTCGAGAAGGTATGCCCGAGCCGGGAATGAACACGACGGGCCGCTTTCACGCCGACCCCAAAAAAGTGAAAGCCTGGGTTGCCGCTTTGCCGCGCGCCAATGCGATGGCGACGCAACAGGAATTGGATACCGCGCTTGCCAGTCTCTCCAGCCAACGGCTTGAAGGTGGCCAGCGTTTGTCGGTGATGGATGAACTTCGCGGTGTCGTAGTGGAATCGATTGCGTTGCTGGAACAGCAATTCGCCGGTAGTTCGCTGCCTTTGCCACCTGCCAAGGCACAGCAGGCGCAGCACGCGGAAATGTTCCATCTATGGCTGGCGCATGGCTACCGGAAAGCCGCCGTCGAAATCTGTTCGCCTCACGGCAATATTCCCATGCTGCGCGGCAACGCCGTGCTGCAGGCATTGCAGCGCGCCGCCTGGCATTACAGTCGCTGCCTTGCATTGTCCTGGCGCATCTATCGCGCGCCGAGTGCCGGTACCTGGCAAGGCTTGCATCGCATACACCGCTTTGCATCTGAATTGAAACTGGAAAGCAAAGTCGTCGACGACAAGACGGCGAAAGTGAGCATCGACATCCAGACTTTGTATATCCAGACCTTGTTGATGGCGGTCAGCAATCCGCTCGCATTCAGCCAGGCCGAGCAAGACAGCTTATGGCCGATTGCCCGCGCTTTTGCGCCGCTTTCGCCGTTGTTGAACGAGCCGCCGGAAGTCAACGCTCCGGTGGTGCCTGAAGACGCGGATCGTGGACCGGGTCCGGGTGCCAGCGGCGAATCACATGCCTTGTGGTTGGATGTGCGATCGTTTATCCGCGAAACCGAACAAGCCCTGTCCCGCCAGCGCGAAGGCTTTTCCGATTTGGTGCCTGGCCGCAGCGTTGGCTTTCGTTTGAGCGTCGACATGTTGATGCGTTTGAAGCGGGCATTCGGTTTGTCTGCAGCCCGGACGTTCAAACGTCTGCAAGCCAGCCACACCATCGACACCGTGATTGGCTTGAGTGGCTTGCATTATTACCTCGCTGGCCAACGCGATTTCGATACCTTCATGCGACAGTCATCGCAACAAACGGTGCATGTGGTTGAACGTGCGTCCTGGGCGAACGCGAGTACGGATGCGAACCGTTTGCCGCGCATTCCGGCGCGCGTGCTCGATCAAAGCCTCGGCGGTTACCGCATGGCCTGGGATAACGCAAACCAGATTCGCGCCAAGGTCGGCGAAATCGTCGGCATGACGCTCGCGGATGAAAACGAAGAACCCGATTGGATGGTGGGTGTTGTTCGCTGGTTGCGTTATGAAATGAATGGCGGATTGTCGGCGGGTGTTGAATTGCTGGCTCGCCGATCGAGCGCATTGGGCGTGCATATCCAGTCGCACGACGTTTCGCAGCGCGCGCCTTTGCGTGGCATTGAACTCTGTACTTCCGATGCCGGCGAACGAAGTTTTTTGACGCAAGGCACTCTGGATGCGAACGCAGCGAGCATTGAAATCGTGCACGGCCATGAACCCTATGCATTGAATGCTCGCGCTATGTCGGAAACGCTCGTCGCCGGTGTCGATGTCTTGGTGAATGCCGGCGATTACACCGTGTTGCGGGAATTGCGTCCGGACTCGGTCGCCGTAGAAACACAGGAAGGCATTGAGGCATGACAGAGGCTTTTGCGAAACCGCGTAAACCCACGCACAGCGTACAAATCGGCAAGGTGTGGATAGGCAGTCAACATCCGGTCGTGGTGCAATCGATGACCAACACCGATACCGCCGATGTCGATTCTTCGGTGAAACAAATTTCCCAATTGTGGCGGGCCGGTTCCGAGCTCGTTCGCGTCACGGTGAACAATCCCGAGTCGGCGGCGGCGGTGCCGCGCATTCGCGAAAAATTGTTGATGATGAATATCGACGTTCCGATCATCGGCGACTTCCATTACAACGGGCATCAACTTCTGGCGGCAGAACCTGCGTGTGCGGAAGCGCTGGCCAAGTACCGGATCAATCCCGGCAATGTCGGTTTCGGTAAAAAGAAAGATACCCAGTTTGCCGCGATCATCGAAATGGCCTTGCGATACAACAAGCCGGTTCGCATCGGCGTGAACTGGGGCTCGCTCGATCAATCGCTTGCCACGATGTTGATGGATGAAAACGCGCAGCGTGCGGAGCCGTGGGATGCACCCAGGGTACTGCGCGAAGCACTCGTTCGCTCGGCGATCGATTCGGCGGAGAAAGCCGTTGAAATCGGCATGTCTCGAGACCGCATCATTCTTTCGGCGAAAGTCAGTGGCGTGCAGGAGTTGGTCGCCGTTTACCGCGATTTGTCGAAGCGTTCCGATTTTCCCTTGCATCTTGGCTTGACCGAAGCGGGCATGGGCAGCAAAGGCATTACCGCATCGGCGGCCGCGCTTGCGATCCTGATGCAGGAAGGCATTGGCGATACGATTCGAATTTCGCTGACGCCCGAGCCGGGCGGAGCGCGCACGCAGGAAGTCATCGTCGCCCAGGAGCTTTTGCAAACCATGGGTTTGCGGGCCTTCACGCCACTCGTTACGGCATGCCCCGGTTGCGGCAGAACCACTTCGGAATTTTTCCAGGAGTTGGCGAAGACGGTGCAGGAACATGTACGCGACAAAATGCCAGAATGGAAAATTACGCATCCCGGTGCAGAAAACCTCACGCTCGCCGTGATGGGTTGCATCGTCAATGGTCCAGGCGAATCGCGCCATGCCAATATCGGCATTTCGTTGCCGGGCACCGGCGAATCGCCGGCAGCGCCGGTGTTCATTGATGGTGAAAAAGCGGTAACTCTTCGCGGCGACAATATCGCGCAGGATTTCGTTGCCTTGATCGATGATTATGTGGCAAAGAAATTCGCTTAGTTAAATCCGCAGGCGCCCCTACGGTTACCGTTGCTGCGTTCCCGAATTGATATCCGGATCGGTCACGTTGCGGCGCGCCAATTGCGCTTCGCGTCTTGCGATATAGGCATTCGCGATAAAGATAATACTCGCTCCGAGCAATGCCATCGCGCCGATTTTTTCATCGAATACGATCCATGCGCCAATTGCTACAACGGGTACCTGGAAGAAACTGATTGGCGTCAGCATCGAGGCATCGCCCAGTTTCAATGCGCGTGTCCAGCAAAGATGCGCCGTCGTACCAAAAAATCCGGCGGCAATAATCCAGAGCCAGGTAATACCTACCGGCCATTGCCAGACAAAAAGCGCAGGCACTAATGACATCGGCACCCAGAGCATCGTCGTGTAGATGACGATCGCATCGGCTTTTTCGGTGCGC
>CAZPCE010000059.1:0-11904 GCA_964584915.1 uncultured Arenimonas sp.
GCCGGCGACGACGACGATGGCCGCGGGCGCAGGCTTCGACAGGCGCGAGAGCACCGCCCAGACCTTGTCGAACTGGGTGAGCTGACGCAGACGGAATTCGCGCTTCTTCTCCATGTTGCGGAGCGTGGTGTAGCTGAGCAACACCGGCAGCAGCACGAGGTTGGTGAGCACGGTCAGGCCCACGCCGACGGTCGCCGTGATGGCAAGCTCGCGCACCATCTGGATCTCGATCAGCATGATCGTGGCGAAGCCGATGCAGCCCGCCGCCAGCGCGACGGTGCCCGGGATCAGCAGCATGCGGAAGCTGGCCTTCGCGGCCTCGAGCGGCGAAATGCCATGGCGCTGGCGCAGCTCCTCGGGGCTGCCGTCCTCCATGCCGCCGAAGAAGATCTCGCCGCGGAAGCGGTTGATCATCTGCTCGCCGTGGCTGACCGCGATCGCGAAGATCAGGAATGGCGTCAGCATGTTCATCGGGTCGATGCCGTAGCCGAGCAAACGCAAGGCGCCCAGCATCCAGACCACCGACACCATCGCCACGAATACGGTAAGCGATGCAAGTTTTATCGAGCTGGAATAAATGAACAGCAATAACCAGGTAAACGCGATCGTGATAATGAAAAACCATCCGACCGATTTCGCACCATCGGTGATATCACCAACGACTTTCGCAAAACCGATGATGCGGATCTTGATGTTGCCTTTCTCGTACTTCTTGCGCAGATTTTCGAAATCGGCGGCAATCTTTGGATAGTCGGTTTTCTTGCCTTTGCTTTCCGGAATCAGGTCGGCCCAGATCATGGTGCCGGAGTAATCTTTCGCGACCAGGCGGCCGACGATATTCGCCTTGACGATATTGCTGCGAATGGTACTGAACTGCTCGGGTGTTCCGGTATTGGAAGAAGGCGAATAGGTATTCGGGATTACGTTGCCGCCGGCAAACCCGTCCTCGACCACTTCCACAAAACGCACGTTCGGCGTAAACAACGAACGCATGCGGGCGTCATCGGTCGAATCGAGACTCATGACGTCGTTGCTGACCTTTTCCAGGGTCCCCATGTATTCGTCACTGAAAATATTGCCGTCAGTGGCGAATACGGCAACCAATACGCGGTTTGCACCGCCAAAACCCTCTTCGTATTGCTCGAAGGTTTTCATGTATTCGTGTTCACGTGGAATTTGTTTCTTGAAGCCCGCGTCGACCGCCAGTTGCGATGCGAAATAAAGCATCGCTACCGTAATGGCGGCGAAGATGACCAAGACGAGCGGGCGTGAACTGAAAACTATCTTTTCAGCAAAATTACAGAATGCCGATGGCTGGCTGTTGCTTGGAAGGCTCATGGTGTCTCCGTGTTTGCTGTAATCAGTTCGGCACCTTTATCGCCGACCAAGACCAATTGACCATCGCTCGAGCTCGCCGCCCCTGCGAATACCGGTTCTTCGCCGGATTTTGTCTGCACTACGCTGGCGGTAAAGGCGGAAGCCGCATCGTTTCTGCGCAAGACGACACCGTTGGCACCGACCAGCACGGCTCCGCCGTTCAACATGTCGACACCGCCCATCAGGCTGGCATTGCTGCCCGACTCGAGCTTGTTCCAGCTGTCGCCGCGATCAGTGGATTCGAAAATATTGCCACGCAAACCGTAAGCCAGAATATTGTTGTCGTTCCAGGACATCACGCCGAACATCGAGCCCTTGTAGGGAAACGCGAGCTTGTTCCAGGTTGCGCCCTTGTCGGCAGAACGATAAACCGTACCGCGTTCGCCAACCAGGACAAGTGTGCCGTCGGTCAGCTGGGTAATCGCGTTGAAATGCGGATCCGCTTCATCGCCAAGCGCAAGATCTGCTTCGGTAAAAGTGCCGCTTTCGCTGGCGACCGGCGCGGCTTTCGGAGCGGCAACGGCAGTATTGATTTTGCGCGGGGTCCAGGTGGTACCGCCGTCAAGCGTTTCCAGCATCAGGCTGTAGGCGCCGATGGCAAAGCCGTGCTTCGCATCCATGAACAGCAGATCGAGGATGGGCGCGCCTTGCGCGGGATTGTCCGAGCCTGGGACATAGATATCGATACGCTGACGTGTCCATGTTTTGCCGCTATCCGTAGAAGCGAGAATGATCCCGTCATGACCGGCCGCCCAGAGATTTTCATCAATCGCAGCAATGCTGGTAAGCGTTGAGCGTGTAGGAACACCGGCAACTTGAGTCCAAGACTTGCCGTCTGTCGATGTAAGCACGTGACCGCGCTCGCCGACGGCAAAATATCCGGAGTTGGTGCGCGCAATATCGAGCAATAGCGCATCGGCTGCCAATGCTTTCATTTCAGCAGGCAACTCGGCGGAATCGGTTGGTGCCTTGCCTGCCGTTTGTGCAAACAGCGGCAAGGTCATCGCGAGCAGAAAAGTAAGGAGATAACGCTTACTCGAAGAATGCGAATTCGACATGATGGTCCCTTGGCGTTTTTTTGAAGCCCCCAAAACAGCCGCGCCCTTGCGGGCGCGGCTTTCAGAACATTCGCTTAGCGTACGCCGCTACTGCGCAGTTCTTGCGGCGAGAAGTTCGCCGGTGAGGTTTGATAACTGAAGTCGAACGGTTTTTCCTGATTGTCCAGCAAGCCGGCAATGTAGCGGCCCGATTTCAAATCATGATGGGTTTCGAGTGTTGACCAGAAGGTAGGCACTTCGTAGTAGTTCACCGATGGAGCTTCGGAATAACGCCACATGTTTCCCTGGCCATCGTAATGATCCACGACCAGGATTTGGTAGCTGTCTTCGTCAAGATAGAAAGTGCGGCGGCTGTTGATATGACGCTTGCCGGCTTTCAATTTTGCTTCAATGACCCAGACGCGATGCAACTCGTAACGCAGGTAATCAGGATTCAGATGGTTGGGACGAATCAAATCCTTGACCTTGGTATTGCCGCTATGTGCTTTGTAGGAGTTGTAAGGCACCAACATTTCTTTTTTGCCTTCCAGCGTCCAGGTAAAACGATCCATCGCGCCATTGAACATGTCGGTCATGTCGTTCGTACGCAGACCGTCGGTGGCGGTACCCGGATTATCGTAGGCAACGTTTGGTGCCAAACGGACACGACGCTGGCCAGGATTGTAAATCCAGGCTTTACGCGGTTGCGCCGCGGCATTCAACGATTCATGCACCAGCAACACTTGACCAGCCAAACGCGGCGGGCTCAAAACTTCCTGTTTGAAGTAGATGAGGATGTTGTTGATGTTTTCGGAAGTGTTACCTGGCTTGTAGTACAGGCCGAGCAATTCTTCTTTCAAACGAACCATCTGGTAAGCACCGGATGCGGAAGGTGCTGCCTGATTGGCGAAACGCACGCCCGAGATACCTTTGTATTTCAGCTTGTGATTCCAGATTACCTCGTAGGCATTTTGCGGAATCGGGAACGGGAAGCCTTCGGCGCAATTCTGGATGCCTTCACCGTTTGCGATCAATTTGCACTGAGTCGCGTTTTTCTTGGTGAAATCGTAAATGCGCTGAGGAAACGATGCACTGCGACGGGTCGGATACACGATCATCTTGAAGGTTGGATACTTCTTGAACATCGCCTGTTGGCCCACAGTCAGCTGTTCCGCGTACTGCGTGTAGTTTGCCGGTGTGATGGTGAAACGTGGCTTGTCGGCCGCATAGGGATCGGGGTGGAACGTCCCGGCCTTATAACTCGCCAACGGACGCGTGATGCCGCCTTCCCATGCCGGGATGGTGCCATCCGCGTTGCCAGCTTTTTCCGAACCCATGGGCGTCAATTTGCCGCCCAATTGTGCCGCTTTATCCGCACTGACATTCGCCTGTGCAGTACCAATCGAAAATACTGCTGCACTGGCGATAACGACTAGTGCTGTTTTATTGAATAATTTCATTCGATGCCCTCCCTATATGGCTTAGAACGAATACTTGACACTGAAAGATGCGAAATCGCGATCACCAATTTGATTCAGGTTGCCAGCGCCGTAAAAGCGAGTCCAGCTTAAATCAAAGACTACTTTGTTCAGATAGTTTGCCTCAGCACCAACGGTGAGAGATTTACGACCTTCCAGGAAATTGCCGCCTGGACCCGGGGTGATGCCACTCACGTCATGACTGAAAGCAAGACGTGGCGAGAAGGTAATCGGCGTGCCCATGAAACTGTTGTAATCGGCACGTGCTGCCAAACGATAGCCCCACGAGAAAGGTGTCGGGAAACCATCGTTTGTTGTGTAGGGGTTACGCAATGCGCCGGCATTCGCCGGGTTGTTCAAGGCCGCCGCCAATGCAAAGAATTGAGGGCTTCCGACAATCGGACTGGCATTGTAGGCGGTGATCAGAGCCAGCAAGTCGTCGCTTAACGATACGCCACCACCTGTATCGGTGCCTTCACCTTCGTACCTGAGCACGGAAGGATCTTCCATATCCCAAACCTGGGTCGCACCGACTTCACCCACCAATGCGATCTGGTCAGCACCGAGTGCTTGTCCGAATGCCTTGGTGAAAGTCATTTGCAACTGGCTTACTTCCTTCTCGCGCCAGCCTTTCACTTCCTGGCCCGAACTAAATGTACCCAATTGGCTATTGAAGCGAGCGGCAATTGGTGCACCACCGGCTTGCAAAATCGGATTGAGCGGGGTGAGCGCTGCGAACAGCAATTCAACGTCGTCAACTTGCAACGGGACATTCGGGCGATAACTGATTTCACCTTGCCATGCGATGCCGCCGGGCAGCGTCGTGTTAAAGCTCATGCCGTAGAGCTGGATGTCTTCAGGATATTCAACGAAGTACGAAGCATTGTTACCTGGCGAAACGCCACCGCCGGCAATGAAGCCCGGGATATTGACGGCATAGCCAGACAACAACGGCAAACGACTGTGGTAGTTCATTGCGTAGAAAGCGAAATCGGTTTGATTCAAGGCTTCCGAGAAGTAACGAACTGCCAGACCACCCTGGCCGCTATCGCTGGTTTTGCGATCTGGACCACGCGGCACCGCATTGCGGCATGCCGTCGTCAGAATCGCGCCTGCAGTCGGAGCGCCGTAGGTATTAACCAGACCTGCGTAACGATCGCTGTTGGCAATGCTGCCACCAGGCAAGCAAGTCGCCGCGAAGTTTTCAGGATTGTTGACGGGTTGCGGTGCGATGCCGAAACCGAGCATCACGTAGGTACCGCCATTGGTAGCGAAATCGTTTTGGCTGAAATAGGTGCCTGCAGGATCGGCTTCGGTTTGTTCAAATTCGGTCAGGTAAAAACCTTCGACCGACAGGTTGTCGGTGATGCCAAAGGATGCCCAAAGCGCATCGACCGGCAAGAAAGCTTCTTTCAGTTCGGCACCCGCCACGCGTAGTTTTGACACGTCAATCGGGTTGATGACGTTGATACCACCCTGGATGAATGTACTTTCACCCCAGCTGATCACCTGACGGCCCACGCGGGCATTCAACTTGTGGTCACCGATATCGAAGCTGCCGTAGAGGAACGCGTCGAGCAGACGGAAATCCTTGCCCACTTTTTCCTTCGCCGCTTCCGACAATTCGGCACGGTTTACATTTTCCATGTCATAGAAGTAGCTGGCGCGCATGAAGGCACCAAAATTCTTGTACTTCAGATCCATTTCGGAAGTGATTTTGAAAGCTTGTGAAATGGCATCGCCCTGATCGTAAAGCAGATTGCCGTCATCACGATTGATAGAAAAACGACCCGGTGCCGCTAGTTGCACGGCAGAGCCCGGAAATGTTCCCAAACCATTGAATGGGGCAGCAATGCCCTGATTGGCTCCGCCGATCAAAGGATTGAAATTCGCAATACCGACGAGATCGGGATCACGTTCTTCCGTACGCCAGGAGTAACCCAGGGAAACCGTTGTATCGATACTACCGGTCAATTCGCCCTTTTCGAATTCAAAGGCTTGTACTGCAGGTGCTGAAAGCAATGCGATCGCAACAGCCATTGCCAAAGGTGCGCGAGCTCGAAGCCCGGTGGAACGATTTAGTTTTTTCATTGGTTTATTCCTGATCAGCAGCAAAAGTTTTTTGAATTACAAGCCCCGCGAGGCAGATTCGGGAAAATCGTTAAATTTTCGCAATTCTGCACTTTTAGTGCGGACGCTCCCCCCGGAGACTCGGTTTCCAGTACCTGCATATTAAGAGTCCGTTAGAAAATGGCAATGCTCGAGCGTACGGTTTAACAAAATATTTCCATGTTGCGATGCACAAAATCGAGCTTTTCCTCTAATTTACGGGCTAAACGGTCTGGGTACGACACCGAGTGTCATACGGGCAGGTATGGCATCAAACACCCAGTCCTCACCCAAACGCGCAAAAAAGCCCGGGCCCAAGCCACGCCCAACACTCGAGAATGATGCCAATTGAAGCAGTAATCGAAACAGATAATTGGGAATCCGCAGCACTTTCGTTGCCGGCAAGTGGACGTGCAAGCTGCGGAGCAGCATTTGATCGAACGCCAGAATTTCGCCACCGGGCAAATCCAGCACCATAAGGGCCGGATTCCCCAGCTCCAGCGCCCTCGAAACGGCATAGGCGATATCGTCGACATGCACCGGCTGCCGCAGGCCACCTGCGTGCTTCGGCAACAGCACGAACTTGAAGCGTTTCGCGACATCCAACCAACGCGACAGACTCTGATCACGACCGGCACCGTAAATCAGGGTCGGCCGCAGGATTATCAAACCCGCTTTCACTTTTTCCGCATGATTGATCAGCAACTGCTCGCTTTGCTCCAGCACACGGGCGAGATGTCGCTCATCCGGATCGGGAGAATTTTTCTTGGTGACGATACTGGTTGAACTCAATGCAATTATTTTTTTCGCGTCGATGGCAGATGCGATAAGCCAATTCGCAAATGCATCCAGGGGCCCCAGACTGATAATGGCATCGTAATTTTTTCCGGCGGCATTGAAATCGGAAAATCCGGCTTGCATCCACGCGATATTTTTTTCGTCGTTTCTTTGCCTGCGTGAAACCGCTGTGATCCGGTATCGGGAGTCACGCAGCAAAGCAAGCAGAGCATCACCGACCTGCCCGGACAAGCCGAATACAAGCACGCTAGTCATGAATCTTCGCAAGCTGCCATTTAAGGTACAGATAGGCGGCAATAGCCGCAATGAACGAAGCCAGCAGGATTCCCAGTCGATAACTTACCTGCAACAACTCGCCCTGCCCTTCAAAAGCCAGAGACCCGATGAACAAACTCATCGTGAAACCGATGCCGCATAACATCGACAAGCCCCAGAGCAGCTTGAGATTGAGCCCTTCGGGCAGACGCACCCACTTGAACTTCAGCATTACGTACGCGACGCCAAAAACGCCCAACTGCTTGCCGACGAACAAGCCCATTACGATGCCCAGTGGAATGGCATCGGTTAAATTCGACCACTGCACGCCGCTCAACGAAACGCCTGCGTTCGCGAAAGCGAATACCGGCAGAATGAAATAAGCGACCCAGGGGTGCAGAAAATGCTCCAGCTTTTCGGACGGGCGATTCGACTCCTCATCGGCATTGCCAAGAGGAATAAACAAACCCAGCACGACACCGGCAAGCGTTGCGTGCACTCCGGATTTCAAAACGGCAACCCACATGAAAAGACCGACCAGCAGGTATGCACTCAGCCGCATTACCTTGAAGGCATTCAACAGCCATAAACCGAAAATGGCGAGCACTGCCAAGCCAAGCGAAAGCATGGAAAGATTCGACGTATAAAAAACGGCAATGATCACGATCGCGCCAAGATCGTCGGCTACCGCAATGGCGGTCAGCAATAATTTCAGTGCAACCGGCACGCGCGAACCGAGCAAGGACAAAACGCCAAGCGCAAAAGCGATATCGGTTGCTGCGGGTATCGCCGTACCGTTCATGGCAACGGGATCGTTCCAGTTGAAGGCGGCATAGACCAGCATCGGCATCACCATGCCGCCCAAGGCACACATGGCCGGCAGCAAAATCTGTTTCCTGTCCGCGAATTGGCCTTCGACGAATTCCCGCTTCAATTCCAGCCCCACCAGCAGGAAAAAAATCGCCATCAAGCCATCGTTGATCCAGAGCACCAGCGGCTTTCTGATTGCAAAATCGGCAATACCGACATGAACGGGGAAATCCAGGAAATTTTGATACAAGCCATCGAGAGGAGAATTTGCGACTATCAATGCAATCACCGATGCGGCGACGAGCATGATTCCGCCGGCCGCTTCCAGACGAAAAAATTCAATCAGGCTTGAATACGCACGCGTTGGAAAAGACTTTTCGGTATGCATCGAGAGGTGCTTCCAATATTTCGATCTCGTGGCAGTATAGCCAAACGAATATCGAAATGAGCCTCATGATATGCCACTGCAACGCATAAGCTTGTTCGCGGGTCCGTTAATCGCCGCTGTCGCAGCGTATTTGTGCATGCAAAACGGCCAGACTTTCGCACTCGCCATTACCGTTGCAGTGACCCTCTGCTGCGCCATATGGTGGCTGGCCGAGCCACTGCCTGCGCCGGTGACGGCACTATTGCCGCTGGCATTGTTGCCAATGCTGGGTGTGCTCAGTGCAAAAGAGGTGGCGCAAAGTTACGGTCACGAATTGATTTTGCTGCTCGCCGGCGGCTTCATGCTTTCGAAGGCACTGGAGAAATCCGGGGCGCATCAGCGGCTTGCCATGAAGATGGTGAATGCATTCGGCGGACGCAGTGGCCGCCATTTGCTTTACGGTTTCATCGCCGCGACCGGCCTCATCAGCATGTGGATTTCCAACACGGCAACCACGCTGTTGATGTTGCCGGTAGCGATGGCAATTCTTGAAACCTATCCCGACAAAAGACTGGAAGTGCCGCTGGTGTTATCCATTGCATACGCTGCCAGCATCGGCGGCATGGGAACACCGATCGGCTCACCGCCCAATCTGGTTTTCATGCAGGTGTATGAGCAAACCACGGGCGTTGCCTACGGCTTTTTTGACTGGATGAAAGTGGGCGTGCCGGTTGTCATTCTGGGTTTACTGTCACTTGCAATGTGGCTTGGGCGCGACTTGATCGCCGCACCGGCGGCAGAGCTACCCAAGGTCGGCGCCTGGACTGCGGCCGAACGTCGCGTACTCGTTGTGTTCGCCATCACGGCGGCAGCCTGGATTTTCCGCACCGAGCCTTTTGGCGGCTGGAGTTTGTTGCTTGGTCTTGATAAAGCCAACGATGCAAGCGTTGCGTTGATCGCGGTTATCGTTTTGTGCCTGATTCCCGATGGGCGTGACGGTCGCTTGCTCGACTGGGCATCGGCTGAAAAAATTCCATGGGGTGCATTGGTATTGTTTGGTGGCGGGATAGCACTCGCCACTGCATTCGATAAATCGGGATTGAGCGATGCGATTGGCCAGCATCTGACCGGGCTACAACACCTGCCGCTTCCCTTACTTCTGCTGGGCTTGATGATGGGAGTTGTCTTGCTGTCGGAAATTGCCAGCAACACGGCAACGGCGGTTTTATTGATGCCGATTCTGGCCGCGACCGCGAAAGCGATCAATGTCGAACCTGCCCTGCTGATGTATCCGGCCGTACTGGCCGCCAGCGTGGGCTTCATGCTTCCGGTTGCAACCGCACCCAATGCGATCGCCTATGGCACGGGACGCGTCAGTACGCGCCAAATGATCAGGGAAGGCGCGGCTCTGGATTTGATCTGTGTCGTTATTCTATCGGCAGCGTGCTGGGTAGCGTTTCACTGAAAATACATCACGCCCAGACGTTGAACAGCTCGAATGCGAGCCAGGATAAAAACAGTGCGAAGAGTATAAAACCCTCGTTCCTGTTGATACGCAGATCGCCGCCCAGAATCGGATAAAGGGCAAGCGTGAAAGCCATCGCCGCAGGCAATTCAAACCCCACGAACGATGCCGGAACGACGACTGGATTCACGATGGCCATGCCGCCGACAATGAACAACAAATTGAACAGGCAGGCGCCCACTACCAGACCGGCGACAAGATTTGCCTTGCCGCTGCGCGCGGCCAATACCGCCATCACCACTTCCGGCAGTGCGGTTCCGATCGCGACGATGGTCAAGCCTGTCAGCAAGGGGCCAAAGCCCAGTGAAAAACCGATTACCGGCGCGGCTTCAATCACGAGCTTCGCACCGAAAAACAGAAGGGCCGAGCCGATCAGAATCCGGATTGCATTCATGGCGGGCGAGGTATTGGTTTCAAAAACATCCGCCAGTTCTTTTTGAACTTCGGCGATTTCCGCGTTCGCCCTTTGCATGATCACGAACACGAGCACGAAAAACGCCACCACTAACAACCCGCCTTCCCAGCGTTGCAATACGCCATCAAGCCCCAGCAAAAGCACAATACCGGTCGCAACCAGCAAGAATACGATTTGCAGCGCCAGGGAACGCATGCCCAGCAGCATGGGCGCCGAGATCGCCGCCAATGCCAGCGTCAAACCGATGTTGACGATGTTGCTGCCGACCGCATTGCCCAACGCAATTTCCGGATGGCCACTGAAAACGGCATAGGCGTTTACCGCCAATTCGGGAATCGATGTCGCGAACAGCATCATCAATACGCCGGTTTTGAATCCGGACAAACCAAGACGTTGCGACATGCCCGCCAGGCCTTTCACGGCAGAGTCGCCGCCGAGCAACAACACCAACAATCCGCAGAAAAAAAGTCCGGTACTCAACAGCATGGCATTACCCCTTCAGATTGTTTTGTCGATGGCGACTTGCCCGTTCCGCCCGGCCTATTTTTTTCGTGGAATATACAAATCGGTAATCGTGCCTTCGTAAACTTCCGCCGCCATGCCGATCGACTCACCCAGGGTCGGATGCGGATGGATGCTATGGCCGATGTCGCCGGCTTCGCAACCCATTTCGATCGCCAGCACCACTTCCGAAATCAGGTCACCGGCATTCACGCCGACGATGCCGCCACCGATGATCCGGTGTGTCGCTTCGTCGAAAATCAATTTTGTGAAGCCTTCGGTACGGCCGATGCCAATCGCACGGCCACTGGCGGCCCATGGGAATTTACCGACACCGATTTGCAGATTTTTTTCTTTCGCTTCGGTTTCGGTCACGCCGACCCAGGCTATTTCGGGATCGGTGTAAGCAACCGATGGAATGACGCGGGCCACCCATTCGCGTTTTTCACCCGACGCCACTTCGGCGGCAAGTTTTCCCTCATGGGTGGCTTTGTGCGCCAGCATCGGGTTGCCGACCAGGTCACCGATCGCAAAAATATGCGAAGCACTGGTTCGCATTTGCCGATCCACTGGAATGAAACCACGATCGGTGACATTGACGCCCGCCAGTTGCGCATTCAGTTTGCCGCCATTCGGTGCACGGCCCACGGCAACCAACACGCGGTCGTAAACGGTTTTCTCTGGCGCCGCACCTTCAAAGCCGACATGGATGCCGTCTTTTTTCGCTTCCACTTTTGCCGCTTTGGTTTTCAGGTGGATAGCCACGCCAGCTTTTTTCAGGCGGTCCGCCAAAGGCTTGACCAGATCCTTGTCTGCGCCCGGCATTAATTGCTCGGCCAACTCGACCACGGTCACTTCGCTGCCGAGCGAACGATATACCGTCGCCATTTCAAGCCCGATGATGCCGCCGCCAATCACCAACAGGCTTTTCGGAATATCATGAAGCATCAGCGCATCGGTGGAATCCATCACGCGTGGATCTTCCCAGGGGAAGCCAGGCAATTTCACCGGCTGCGAACCGGTCGCGATAATGCATTGCTTGAATTCGAGCACTTGTTTGCCGGTAGCCGTTTCAATTTCCAATTGATTGGGCGAAATGAATTTACCGGTGCCGGTTACCGTGCGAACTTTCCGCTGTTTCGCCATGCCGGTGAGTCCGCTGACGAGCGTACCGACTACTTTTTCCTTGTGCGTACGCAATTTCGCCAGATCGATTTTCGCTTCGCCGAAAC
>CAZPCE010000060.1:0-11903 GCA_964584915.1 uncultured Arenimonas sp.
GCAAAAACGCAGATGGATGGCTTCGGCGGCATGATCAGCATCTTCCTGAAAGGCGGATTGGAATCGGCGCGCCGTTTCATGGAGCGCACCGAATTATTCGCCTGCGCCGAATCGCTCGGTGGCGTCGAAAGCCTGGTGAACCATCCCGCGATCATGACGCATGCGTCCATTCCGGCTGACCGTCGTGCGGCGCTCGGCGTTACCGACAATCTGGTACGTCTAAGTGTCGGCGTGGAAGACGTGGAAGACCTGCGTAACGAACTGGCGGCAGCGCTCTCGAATTAAATCGAATATTTTTTATTTCGGGTGCTAACTTGAATGTGATGGGTCAAATCGGATCGGTCGTCAAATTTTGCTATCGGGCATTTCCATTGCCGATGAAACAAAAAATGCGAATCAAGGCCGCGCTTTTCAAAAGTTTTTCGGGAGCGTTTGGCGAAACCAACGCCTACCGTCGCTGGCGCATGGCCGAATACATGCAGGCGCCATTGCTGGCATCGGATGCCGCTACCCCGGCAGCAGACCAGCAGGCCGAATCGGCGGCCGGAAAAATTTATTGCGCCCGGCTCGAAGCGGCTAAATCCGGTTTGAAGTCGGCAGATTATGTTCCGCATGATGAGGCACCGGTCATTGATCAGGCTGCATTGGTAAAGTTGATTGCATTCTATCTGCCGCAATTCCATCCGATTGCCGAAAACGACAAATGGTGGGGTCGCGGATTCACCGAATGGACCAATGTCAGCAAGGCAGTGCCGCAATTTGTCGATCATTACCAGCCACGGTTGCCGGGCGAACTGGGTTTCTACGATTTGCGTTTGCCGCAGGTGATGCAACGACAAATCGAATTGGCCAAACATTACGGCGTCCATGGCTTTTGTTTCCACTATTACTGGTTTTCGGGCAAACGCTTGCTCGAATTGCCGCTGAATACATTTCTCGACGACAAGAAAATGGATTTTCCATTTTGCATTTGCTGGGCGAATGAAAACTGGACCCGACGCTGGGATGGCCAGGAATCCGATGTCTTGATCGGCCAGCAGCATTGCCCCGAGGGCGATATCGATTTCCTGCACGACATCACCCCGATCCTCAATGATCACCGTTATATCCGCGTCGACGGCAAACCGCTGGTGATCGTGTATCGCCCTTCCTTGCTTCCGAATGCGCTCGATACCACGCGCCGCTGGCGTGAAGTGGCGAGAGCATCCGGCCTGGGCGAACTATTCCTGGTCATGGTGCAGTTCGACGAACTGGATCCCGGCAAGCTCGGGTTCGATGCCGCCGTGGAGTTTCCGCCGCATAAGCTCGCCCAGGACATGCCCTGCATCAACGACAGTGTCGAGATAGCCAATCCGGGCTACGCCGGTTACGTGATGGATTATCGCGAGCTGCTGAAAAGAGCCGCAGCGGTCGAGAGCACCAATTATCCGTTGATACGCGGCGTCTTTCCGGGCTGGGATAACGAAGCGAGAAAGCCCGGCCAGGGTTTCAGCTTTCACCATTCCACTCCGGGGCTCTACCAGGCATGGCTCGGGCAGTCGCTGGATTACGCCAAAAAACATCCCGTTCACGGCGAACAAATGGTATTCGTGAATGCATGGAATGAATGGGCCGAAGGTGCCTACCTTGAACCGGACCGTAAATTTGGCTACGCCTATCTACACGCAACGCGCGATGCCTTGATGGCGAATCCGGTGCAAAAAAAAAATGACAAGGTCCTGGTCGTCGGCCACGACGCCCATCCGCACGGAGCGCAATATCTCGCCTTGAATATTGCCCGTGAATTAGTGGCGATGGGGATCGATATCGAAATGGTGTTGCTGGGCGATGGCAGTCTGCTTCCGGAATATGAATTGCTCGGCAAGGTTCACAGGATAGACGCAGGCAATGCGGAATCGCGCGCTTCGTTGGCAGCTCAACTATCGGGTAAAGGCTATCGAAGCGCCATTGCTAACACGACCGTCTGCGGCTTGTTTGTCGCCGATCTGGCGAATGTGGGCATCGATTGCGTATCGCTGGTGCACGAATTGCCCGGTGTCATCGAAAGCCTGGGTTTGCGTCCGCAGGCTGCGGCCATCGGCGAGTCGGCGCGGCATGTGGTATTCGCCAATGAATTCATTGCCGGCGAATTCGGGAAGCGGGTGCCTTTGCAATCCGGCAAAATCCGTATCCGGGAACAAGGGCTTTACAAGCGAAATGCCTATCGCGACGAAAATACGCAGCATGAAGCGAGGGCCATGCTTCGTTCGAAGCTCGGGATCGCCGCTGACGCCAGAATCATCCTGGGTGTCGGTTATGCCGACCATCGCAAAGGCATAGATTTGTTTGTCGGCATTGGCGAAAGACTGATGACGTTGCATCCGGATGTGCATTTTGTCTGGATTGGCCACTTCGATACCGAAATTGAAGCCGGCATTCGCAGTCTGGTGGACACTTCAAAATTTGCCGATCGTTTTCATTTTCCAGGCCGCCAGCAGGACACCGATCTTTTTTATGCCGGCGCCGATCTGCTTGCGCTCACGTCGCGCGAAGATCCGTTTCCTTCCGTGATCATGGAGTCTTTCGACGTCGGTGTGCCGGTGATCGCATTCTCCGGCACGGGCGGTTTCGAGGATTTCCTGAAAGAAACCGGCGTCGTGTTGGTCAAGCCATTCGATTGCGCGGAATTCGCAGCGACGCTCGGGCATTACCTGGCAGACGAGCCATCCAGGTTGGCCGTAGGCACAGCGGGTAAACGCCTGGTGGACGAGAAATTTTCATTCCGCGCCTATCTCTTTGATTTGCTGACGCTGGCCGGAATCGAAATTCCCCGGATCTCGGTCGTCGTTCCAAACTATAACTATGCGCACCTGCTGGCGGAAAGAATCCAATCGATCAACCGTCAAACAATCGCGCCTTACGAGATCATTGTTCTGGACGATGCGTCTTCCGACAATAGCGTGGAGCTGATTGCCGGCCTGCGGAAAACGCAGGAATTGCGCATGGTCGAAAACAAAACCAATTCCGGTTCGGTATTCCGGCAATGGCTGAAAGGCGTCGAGCTTGCCCGCGGCGATTATGTCTGGATCGCCGAAGCGGACGACCTATCCGAAGCCAATTTTCTCGAGACGGCGATAAAGGCCTTCGCCGATCCGGAAGTGCGAATGAGCTATACGGAATCGCTGCAAATGGATGCCGACGGCCGGGTTATCGCAGAGCATTACCGCGATTACCTTTCGGACATCGAGTCCGAACGCTGGCTGTCGCCTTATGTTCATCCAGGTTCCGAAGAAATTGCCGAGGTGATGTCGGTCAAGAACTCGGTGCCGAATGTCAGCGCCGTCTTGTTCAAGCGTGAAGAATTGCTGTCCAGTTTGCGGCAGCATATCGACGAGGTCGCCTCGTTCCGCTTCGCAGGCGACTGGGCGCTGTATGTCCGATTGCTGGAACGGGGCAAGCTTGCCTTCCACCCTTCGCCCTTGAATCGCCACCGCCGCCATGCCAACAGCGTTACTTCCGGTTCCGATAAACAACGGCACCTGGACGAAGTGGTACGAATGCAGAAACTGGTCGGCCAACGTCATCGGGTATCGGAAAATACCCGTAACAAGGCCGATCGCTACATAGGCGAGTTGCAGCGATATTTTGGCCTCGAGGCAGCGACCACAGGCCATCCAGGGCATGAGGTTTGACCGGGTTCTCACGTATAATCGGCGTCATTGTCGGGCAGCCTTGGCATCCACCACGAACTCGCGGCATCACCATATTGTTTTTAGTCACTTTCGGAGAATCTTATGAAGAAGTCTTTTGCTTTAAGTCTGGCCTGCATGGCTGTGCTCAGTGCCTGCCAGCCTGAAGCGCCGCAGGAACCGGTAAAGGCAGAAACCAGTCCGTCGCAAATCGAGCCTGCGGCCGCACCGGTGGTCATCAAGCCGGAACTGGCATTGGTAAAATCCGAGCCCATTTCCACCGAAGGCGTTCCGAATTTTGATCAGGACTGCAATCTTGAAGGCGTGGATGGAATTTTGTTCACGGGCGAGCAAATTGTCGTATCCAAATCCACGAAGCATGATATTTCCGGCTGGCTTATCAACCCGATGGAAAAAACCGTCGGCACCGATCTGAAACTGGTGATCGCGGGCGTCGGCACCACGCCGGACATCTGGACCAGCCAACTCGTCACGCGAATCGATCGCGCCGGTGTTGCGGAAACGCGTGCCTATGCGCCCGAGCTGGCGAACTCGGGATTTTCGTTTTCGGTAGACCTTAAGGAACTCGTCAACGGCGATTACCACGTCTTTGTGATGATGGCCAACGCAGGCGGCTCCGCCGTTTGCGATCCGGGTCGCCAGATTAAAGTCATCGATTAAAAAATCGATTCGGCAAACCATGGCGGTCCCTCGCCATGGTTTGAAAGACAAGTAACCCAGGCAGAGGCAGATGTCGTTGAAACCCAACTGGATTGCGGACAATAAATTTCTCGTCACTGTCGCATTGATCACGGCGTTGCTGGTTTTCGGCGTCGAGCTTGGCAGCTTCACGCTTTCGATAGATGAAGAAGTCGCTTCCTACGAAATGGCCAGCTGGAAGGTATGGCTAAGCCAGGGGCGCTGGGGCATGGCGCTGTTGCTCAAGCTGCTTCCCAACTTCACCTATATCCCCTACCTGGCAACGCTCATATTCAGCGCCTTGCTTGCCTTTTCTTCGGTCTATTTTGCAAAGCAATTCTTTTCCGACCTAAGGGAAGCCGCGGTATTCGTCGTGCTGTTCGTGGCATCGCCGGTCTGGCTGCATATTGCCGAATTCAACACCTTGTCGTGGGGCGTGGGCATCGGGCTTGCCGCCTGCGTCTTTTCAGTGCGGTTTTTCCAGCAGAAGAAAATCGGCAGCTCTGCTCTGGCGCTGGTTCTTGCCGGTTTCGCTACTGCGGTCTATCAGGCGCTGATCATTTTCTATGCGATGGCATTGCTGATGCTTGCGATGAAAGACTGGCATCAGAAAGCAAGATCGGATGGCAATCAATTGCAATTCAAACCGATGTTCCTGCAGATCGTGCGCATCGGCATGAGTGCGGGACTGGCGATCGGTTTTTATTTGCTAGTACAGAAAATCGCAATGCATTTTGCGCATACGCAAATCACGCACATCGGTACCTTTGTCCATGTGAGTGAATATCTGGAAAATCCGGTCGCGACCATCCTCGGCGCCGGCAAGAAAATAGCCGGGTTGGTGAGCGGTACCGATGCAAGTTATGTCGGCTGGGGTTGGGCCGTGCTGCTTTTGCCATGGCTGGGCTGCCTGGCGTGTTTGCACTACGCCGTAGCACTGCGGAATAAACCCAGCGTGCTTTTGATGCAGTCGGCAGCGGCACTGTTATTGTTGTTTCTGACATTCTCACTCGTTGTGCTGGCAGCGGGATTCCTTCCGTTGCGTGCTGTCATCGGGCTACCGCTTTTATGCGCGGTATCGGGAACACTGGGTTTTCGTTTGCTTGGAAAATGGCCGGTCGTCCGCGTGTCCGTGCTCGTCTACACGACGGTGGTATGCATTTGGCTGTCGGCGTTTTTGTTCGGCCTGGACACGCTTGCGCGGCAGCGCGACGAAGCGATGGCGACGAAAATTTCCGCCGAAATCGCGCGGGTTGCTCCCGAACACTTGAACGTGGTGCCGGTGGTATTTGTCGGCAAATGGGCGCATCAGCCGGTGCAGGGCATCAGCAATGTCGAAATATTCGGCACTTCTTTTTTCCAGCAGGATGGCGGCAACCGTTTCCGGATTACGCTGTTCATGCGGTTGGCGGGTACCACCAATGTCGAAACGAGACCGTTGACGGTCATCGCGCCTTTTCTGCCGGACATAGAACGGATGCCGTCCTGGCCGGCGCGCGGTTCCGTTACCCAGATCAACAATATCGTCGTGGTCAAGCTGAGCGATTTAACGCAAGAGCAAAAAACGGAAATGGGCCTTTAGCCAATCAGCCCGCTTGCGGGCACTGCATTTCACGGCACAGCATCGCCGGAATTTTTTATGATGGCGCGGCTCATCAAGTAGGTTACCGGGATCGAAATGGCCACCGCGATCAGTGGTGCCCATTCCTTTCTAATCCCGAACCTGTCGACCGATAGCCACACGATTCCGAGATTGATCGCGAGCTGCGCCGCATACACCAGCGGGAACCGCAGGAAGGATTGCCAGTTGAAACGGCGGGAAAATACGAAATACGTATTGATGAAATAGGAAAAAACGATGCCGGCGGCAAAGCTGATCACGTAGGCGACCATGTACGGAAGCACGAACAGCAACGCGAGATAGATCGCATACGAAAAAACCGTGGTCGCGGTGCCGGCAAACAGGAACCGCGCGATTTCGAAAAGTCTGGCGCGGCTAATCATTCAGGTCTTGTTCGAATCCAGTGCTTTTCGTAGTTCCAGAAACTCGCCGTATTCCCGTATGTAGTCCGCGCTGTCATAGGGCTCGGATGCAAATACCAACAGCACCGCGTCGCTCGAATAGCGGTATTGCGTGCCCCAGACCATCGGTGAAAGATGGATCCCGGTAGATGGCGAAGCGAGCGTAAATTCCTGCCGTTGATGGCCATCGTCGGCCAGCACGCGCACCGAACCCTTCACGCAAATCAGGAATTGATGGCATTGCTTGTGCGCATGTTCGCCGCGTGTTTCCTGGCTCGGCACATCGAACACCAGGAAGTAGCGCTTTGGCGTAAACGGCAGCTGGTCGTCGAATTCACCTACGGAAAGCGAGCCGCGGATATCCGCGAAGCGTGGCAGTTCGTGAAGCTTGACGCCTTCGACGATTGACTCGGCATTGCCGGTTTCAACATCGCCGGAGAGGGTTCGCTCGCGGTTGCCGGACTTGTCGGTAATGTAGCCGGTAATTCTCGCGGGATTGCCGACGACAATCGCATTGGCGGGAACCGAGCGAGTGATGACGGCGCCAGCGCCGATCATGGCGCCGCTACCGATGGTAATGCCGGGAAGAATCGTGGCGTTCGCGCCGATCGACGCACCGGAATGCACGATCGTCTCCAAAAATTTTTCCGGATACTGTTTGCTGCGCGGAAAGTGGTCGTTGGTAAACGTGGCATTGGGGCCGACGAAAACGTCGTTGGCAAGACGAACGCCGTTCCATAATTGCACGCCGCATTTGACGGTGGTGCGATCGCCGACGACGACATCGCCTTCGATAAAAACGCCGTCGCAAATATTGCAATCGGCGCCGATTTTCGCACCGGGCAGCACGTGGGCAAACGCCCATATCCGGGTGCCGTCACCCACGGAGTCCGTTTCGCACAAGGCGTTGGGATGAACAAAAAAACTCATTGCGCTCTACCTTCGAATTTTTCTTCGGACTGGATCAATGCCAATGGGCGGCTTTTGGTGTTCTCGTACGCACGCCAGGCATAAGTGCCGACAACGCCCAGGCCAAGCGAATTCAACGCGCCAAAGAACAGGATGGTCAGCATGGTGCCGGCGTAACCGGGAACCGGAACGAGTCCGGAAAGTTTGGCGAACAAGGTTACGGCGGACAATACGGTCGCGGTTAACAACGACAGGCTGCCCAACCCGATCAGCAGCCGCACCGGCAAATCGGTAAAGGAAAAAATGCTGTCGGAAAAATAGCGGACTTTCTTGCGGAACGTCCAGGCGCTCTTGCCGTGAACGCGTTGCTTGCGCTCGTAGCCGACGAACGAACGGCGACCGCCCAGCCAGAATAGTTGCGCCAGCAGGCTACTGTTGGATTCCCTGAGTTCCACGAGCCGCGAACGGAACCGGTCGGTAACGGCGAATACGTCGACGCCCCCGGCGGGAATTTCCGGCATGACCCAGTAACGGTAGATCGACCAGAAAATTTTCGATGCCAGTTTCGTCAACGCCGGATCCTGGCGTGCTTCGCGAACGCCAAACACGACGTCGTGTTGTTCTTGCCGCAGTGTCCGGAAAAATTTCGGAATCAGTTCGATCGGCTCCTGCAAATCCGCCGCCATCACGGCGATGTATTTGCCGGAGGCTTTTTCCAGTCCGCAGCGGATAGCCGCGAATGCGCCGAAATTCCGCGACAGCGTAATCAATTGCGATGGGAAGGTGGAAGCAGCGAGTGCGGTTTGCAGCAAGGCATAACTTTGGTCGCGGCTGCCATCCACTACGAAGACGACTTCCAAATGCATTTCGGGTTGCGCGTTCAGCCATTCCAGCGAAGTGATCAAATCGCCAATGGACCCCTCGTTCTGGTAAACGGGGATCACCAGAGAAACGGGATGATTCAAAACTGGTTGCATGCGTCGATCACTCTTTGAATTTCGTCGTCGGCAAGTTCCGGAAAACAGGGTAGCGTCAGGCAGCTTGAACAAAGGGCTTCCGTATTGGGCAATGCAGTGCCGGAAAATTTTCCGGCAAAAAGTGCCTGCCGATAGTCGGGCAGCGGGTAATGAATATCGGTACCGATGCCTTGCATCGTCAAATGATGACGAAGTTCATCGCGGCGCGAGCTATTGATCACATAAAGATGTGCGACATATTCGGGCCCGGCAATATTGGGCGTTCGGATATCATCGTGCCGGATAGTATTGGAATAGAGGTTCGCGATATCCCGCCGCCTAGCATTCCACTGATCAAGCCTTGGCAATAATTGCGACAGCAATGCGGCCTGCATTTCATCCAGCCGCGAATTGCGGCCGCCGGCGAGTTCATTTTGATATTTGCCGTTCCAGCCATACTGACGGAGTTTGCGGATACGCTCGGCAACCATCCGGTCGGATGTCACCACCGCGCCACCATCGCCAATGGCGCCGAGATTTTTGGTCGGATAAAAACTGAAAGTGGCTGCCTTGCCAAAACTGCCGGCACTTTTTTCATTCAAGTCGCGCGCGCCGTGCGCCTGCGCGCAGTCTTCGATGATGCTGATGCCGTGCTGTTCGGCCACGGCACAAATCCGTTCCATGTCCGCGAGTCGTCCGTACAAATGCGTGACGATGATGGCCGCAATCGGTTCAGGGTTCGTGGCCAATAATGCGGACAAGGCTACCGGACACAGGGTGGCCGTCTGTAAATCGACATCGACGAACACCGGATTGGCATGACAGGCAAGCACGGCCGAAGTGCCATACATGGCAGCGTTGGCGCAGACAACGACCTGCTGGCCGGGCTCGAGGCCGATGCCCTTCAACGCCAGTTCCAGAGCATCGGTGCCATTCGCTACCCCGATGCAGTCGGACGCGCCGCAATAGTCGGCAAATGCCTTTTCGAAGGCAAGGACCTCTGTACCCAGCACATAATGGCCGCTTTCAATCACGCTGCTTGCCGCACGTGATAGCTCCCCTGCCATCGGGGCGAAATGCCGACTGAGCGAATTGATCGGGATTTCGATGGGAGTCAATGGAGTGGCCGTGGTGGTTGGGTAGGGCTAAAATAGTATAGACCAGCTGTTTGGCCGTATGCGCCTGATTGCATACCGATGATAAACCTCAAAGATAGTGATGACTGATTGCATGCCTTGCCCACATATCTCCGCAATCGCTCAAGAAAGTCGTTCATGGCGCGGGGCATGCCCTTGATCGACTCCGGCAAACCCGTCGTCCTGCATGTGCTGCATTCCTGGGGCGGTGGTGTCGACTATTTTGCGAGAGACTTGCAGGCGGGCGACCGGTATAGGAAGCACTATTTTCTGAAGTCGCACAGCCGCGATAGTTTGCCGCCTTATGGCAAGGAGCTTTGCCTCTACGAAGCGCTGGATCGGGAGCCGGTGGCAAGCTGGCATTTATCGGCACCGGTCATGGATACCGATTTGCATTCGCCGGAAGTGGCGGAAATTTTGCAATCCATTCTCGAAAAATGGGCCGTGGGTGCGGTGATTGTTTCTTCATTGATTGGCCACAGTCTTGATGTCCTTGGAACCGGATTACCTACTGCGTTGGCAGTGCACGATGTCTATCCATTCTGGCCGCTGCTGCATGATGCCAACAGTGACGATCATTCCATCGATCATTTGAAGCAATCCCTGCATGAAAACGGCGACGGCAACATTTTTACTTCGCATCCCGCGGAATATTGGATTGCGATTCGTGATGAACTGATTTCGACGATCCGGCAGAAAGGAATTGTCTGCATTTCACCGAGCCTTTTTGCGAAAGCGCGGGTTTGCCGTATTGATTCAAGATTGAATGATGCGAAATGGCATGTACTGCCGCACGGCATGAGAGAGCAACCAAGGCCGGATGTCGCATTGCAGGCGCAGCAGGCGGGCAAATTGAAAGTCCTGGTGCCCGGCCATATCAATGGTGGCAAGGGCGAGCTGCTATTGGGCGAGTTGATTCCGGTGTTGCCCGAAGGTATCGAGCTGGTCTTGTTGGGCAGCGCGCATTTAAGCGAAAAGTTCAGCGGTGAAAACATCAGCACAATTGCCGACTATCCGCGCGAACAATTGGCCGAATATGTAACACGAATAAAACCCGATATTGCAATTCTCGCATCCACCGTGCCGGAAACCTACGGCTATGTGCTCAGCGAGATGCTGCAACTCGCCGTGCCGGTGATTTGTGCAAACATTGGCGCCTATGCAGAGCGAGGAGCGGAGCTGCCTGGCATGACCCTGGTGTCGCCGGAGCGGGATTCGTTTCTGGCCGCACTGACCCGTTTTCGCGACAATCCGGAATGGCTGTCGAAGCAAAAAGAGAATTTGCCGGTCGCATTTCCCGACCTGCAGGATATGGCGGATGCCTGGGCGACAATCCTGCCTGCAAACCCACCACGTTGGTGCTTTGAATTCACCGATGATCCCGCAATTGATGCCGAGGTAAAAATGAACCTGCAACTGACGCATATCAGCGAAATACTCAAAGCGGTACACGAAGCCACCGAAAAGAATACGCAATCAGGTCAGGCAGCGCTGGAGTCGATCAGCCGGCAGCAAGCGGGTATTGACAGCATGCTCGTCACGCTGGGCACTCAGGGTCAGCAGCTGATCGCGATTCTGGAAAAACAAAATGAAATGGAAGCCGCAATTGCAAAAAAGAACAAGGAAATTGCCGGGTTGACATCACATGCAGACGAGTTGAAAACGGCTTTCCAGGAACAACTTTTGTTGTCGAAAGAGCAGGAGAAATCTTTTGTGGTCGCGCTCGAAAAAATACAGCTTGAATTCGAGGCGAGATTGACGCAACTCGGCAATTCTGCCGACGAGCGGAATAACGAACTTCATGCGAGTGTTAAATCGCTGGCCGACGAGTTGTCGGTGATGAAAGCAAAACGGGCATGGCGTTTTTTCCGGTTTCTTGGTTGATGAGTTGCCGACCACTCCGGATAGTCATGTGTTCAGGTTTTTGGCGGATGGCGAGAAGTAATCTTTAACGGGCTTGCATTGGCTTTCATCGGAAATCGGCTTCGTGTCCACGGTTACTGATTCGCTCATTCCGGTTGAACGGCAATGAAATCCCTCAACCAGAACTCGGTGCTCAACAAACGCCAAAGTACTTCCGGGTTATTGCTTCGCCCCGGCTGCAGTCGGGTCACCATTTTTCTTTCGAGTGATTTACGGTCAAACCAGCCTTGCCTCACACCCTCGCCATCCAGCAGGCAGCTTCTTATTTCGGTTGCGTGTGCGGGAATTCGGTACATGGCATTCAACGGTGCCGGATAACCCAGCTTGTGTCGCCGCAATCGAATCGGTTCGGGCAGTATGTTTTTCATCGCTCGGCGCAGCAGGCTTTTGGTCCAGCCGTCGCGAATTTTTTCATTGAAGGGCAGGCTGAACATTAATTCCACGATGCGATGGTCAAGCAACGGAGCCCGGCCTTCAATTCCGAACGCCATCGTGCAGGCATCGAAATGGTGAAGAACTTCCGGAAGACCTGCCTCGGTAAATTCGCGCCAAAGTGAATTATTCAATTTGCTGCGATACGGAGATGCGGA